>DATDHL010000544.1:0-3718 GCA_036521575.1 Edaphobacter sp.
ATCCCGCCCTTCCGGTTCAACGTGTTCAGCAGAACCGTCGGGTCCGTAGTGAACCCATTCACCATCCGCAGGTGAGACGACAGAGTAAAGATTGCAATGCGCGTTCCCGGAGGAATCGCCTTCAGGTACGCGATCATCTCCCTGCGCACCATCATCTGGTCTTCCGTCGGCGTGTTCAGCGAGTCCAGGAGCACGACATCGACGACGTCGCTCTTCACCTCCGCCGGAAAGTTCGAGTACATCCCCTCGGGCAGCTTCGGTGTCTTTCCTACCGTTGTCGATGCTCCACCGTGCGCTTCGAAATAGGTAATCGCCTGCGGCTTGCCGTCCTCGTAGATCGCGAAATCACCCAGTTTCAACCCCGGCACTGACTTGCCGGAACTATCCCCCACCACCACGTCCACCAGCACCGTCTGGATCCCCGTCTTGATCGTCGGCACCGCAGTTCCCGTAGCCGGAGGTGTCTGACCAAGACTCGTCACACAAAAGAGCGCACAGCCAGAAACGTAAAGGAAGCCGCCTCTAAGACTCCAAAAGCGCATAACGCCTCACAACCTTCCCGCGCCCCAACCCGCGGGAATTCGAGGACAGTTTATAAAAACTCCACCCTACATGCGCAAATAGCCTGCAAACTCATGCGTTATCGAAGTCTCTCGCCCGCTCATCTTCTCGTCGGTTATGCTTCCCGTGACCACTCATGTCCTCTTCGCGCGCGCTGTACGCCACGACAATCTTCCTCTCGGCCTTCCTCCTCTTCCTGGTCGAGCCCATGGCCGCCAAGCAGCTTCTCCCTATCCTCGGAGGCTCCTCCGCCGTCTGGCTCACCTGCCTCGTCTTTTTTCAGCTCACCCTGCTCGCCGGATACCTCTACGCCCACTGGCTCAACCGCAGCGAATTCACCCGCCCGCGCCAGCATCTCCACCTCGCCCTGCTGACACTGGCCATCCTCGCTCTCGCCTCAACCCATCTCTTTCATCCCAGCCTGAGCAACGGAACGGCGCACCCCGTCACTACCATCTTCGCGTCACTCACCCTCTCGATCGGCCTACCGTTCCTTCTGCTTGCCTCCACCAGTCCGCTCCTGCAAGTCTGGATAGCGAACGCCGACAAGAGGCCGGTACCGTACCGCCTCTTCGCCCTTTCGAACGCTGGCTCGCTTCTTGCCCTCCTCGCTTACCCCACCCTTGTCGAACCCCACATCGCCCTCAACCACCAACGAATCCTCTGGCTCCTCGGCTTCATCCTCTACGCAGTCCTCTGCGCCGTTCTCACCCGCCAAAACCACCCCGCAACACCTGAACTCACCGTCCCGGAACAGACCTCAAACACTCCGGCCTCGACAAAGCTTCTCTGGGTCCTTCTCCCCATGGTCGCGGCGATGCAGTTGAGCGCTGTCACCAGCCACCTCACCGTCAATATCGCCGCTATCCCACTCCTCTGGGTCCTGCCGCTAGCCGTCTACCTCCTTACCTTCATCCTCGCCTTCGAGTTCCCCGCCTTCTACCGCCGCGGAGTCGTCGTCCGCCTGCTCGTTCTCATGGTGGCCAGTCTCGGCTACGCCCTCTCCAAAACCGAGACCTCCTTCCCCATCACCATCAGCATCCCCTTCTTCCTCGTTGAGTGCTTCGTCGCCTGCCTCTTCTGCCACGCCGAAACCTACGACCTCCGCCCCAGCCGTCCCTCTGAGACCACACTCTTCTACCTGCTCATCGCCGCCGGAGGAGCCACCGGAACCTTTTTCATCGGCATCGCCAGCCCGCTCATCTTCTCCGCCAACTACGACCTCGCCATCGCCTTCTTCCTGACCGCAGTCATGGCCCTGGTCGTTACGTGGCCCGAAGGGTGGCCACAGCGCCTCCTCTGGTCGACCAGCAGCATCCTGCTTTTCGGACTCATCGTTCTTCTCCACAACGGATTCCGCCGTCAGGCCCTGCTCGAAGTCCGGAACTTCTACGGAACCCTCCGGGTCAAGCAGAGCGTCACCTCGCCGCAAGGCATCACCATGCGCACGCTGGTCAACGGAACCATCCAGCACGGAACCCAGCTCTTCGATCCAGACCTGATGAAGGTTCCCACCACCTACTACGCCCGCGACTCCGGCGTAGGACTCGCCATCCGCTACTGCTGCACCTCGCCCGATAACGCCAACCGCCCACGCAACATCGGCGTCATCGGACTGGGTGTCGGCACCATCGCGGCCTACGGAGCACCCGGCGACCGCATCCGCTTCTACGAGATCAACCCGCAGGTCCAGCCCATCGCGCAGAATCTCTTCACCTACCTCCGTGACTCGCGTGCCGAGATCACCTACGCGCAGGGCGATGCCCGCACATCACTAACCCACGAACCCCCGCAGAACTTCGACGTCCTCGTCATCGACGCCTTCTCCGGTGACGCGATTCCGCTGCACCTCCTGACTACTCAGGCCCTCGCCCTCTACAAGACCCACCTTGCACCCAACGGCATCCTGGCCTTTCACGCCTCGAACCAGTACCTCGACCTCGCCCCCGAGATCGCCCTGCTCGCCGCCTCCGCCAACATGCAATCCCGCATCGTCGACGTACCCTCAAACGAAGCCCTCGGAGAGTTCCGCTCCACATGGGTCCTTGTCACCAACAACACCGCATTCCTGACCCACCCAGATGTAGCCCCCTACGCCTTACGCATCGACCCCATCCCAACCCTCCACCCCTGGACCGACGACTACTCCAGCCTTTTACCGCTTCTCCTCCGCGGCCACGACTGAGCAGCATCAAATCGGTCTCATGCCCCGACAATTCTGATAAGGGAAGTATTCCCTCAGGGGCTAAAGCCCCGATTAAATTGAGCCACCTGCGGCGTGGCTAAAGCCACGCCCTTTCCAAAACAGCGACTTTTTCAGCAGCCTCTTAAGCCTTTAATCCGCGCCAATCGGGGGTCGCTACTGCCCCCAGGCCAGCCCATCCGCAAACTTACCTGCGTCGATCAACTTCTCCACCTTCCACCCAGCCAGATCGATCACCGCCACCTGGTCCGAAAAATTACACGCAACATAAGCCCTCTTTCCATCCTTGCTCACGACGACCTCCGCCGGCCCACCAGGCACATCGATCGTCTTCGCCACCTTCAGCGACTTCAAATCCACCACCGCGACCTGCTTCGTCTCCCTCAGGGTCACCAGCAGCCAACGCCCGTCGAGCGTCGCAGCCGTCCCATACCCCGGACTCGTCAGATCAACCCATGTCTTCACCTGATTCGTCGCCGTATCGATCACCGCCAGCCTAGGCGTCTTCTGATCCGCCGTAAACACCATGCTGCCGTCGCGCGAGATCGAGATCCGCTGCGTGTTCCCCGAGATCGGAATCACTGCCAGTGTCTTCCGCCCCACCATATCAAGCACCGACACCGTCCCCGGTCCCACATTCGCCGTATAGCCGCGCTTCCCATCCGCCGACAGCACCAGCATGTGCGACTGCTCCTGCCCCGTCGGCACCGTCCCAACAATCTTCAGCGTCTTCGGGTCGATGATGCTGACCGTCTTATCCAGCTCCGTCGTCACATAAAGCATCCCGCTGTTCTTGTCATACACCGCGCAATGCGGCCGCACGCCATGTCCGAAATCGACCTTCCCCACAATCTTCCGGCTCGGCAGATCAATCACCGAGATTTCACTCCCATCCGTCCCGGGCCTTCCCACACCAGCATTCCCATAGATCGGCACATAAGCCGTCTTCCCATC
>DATDHL010000545.1:0-2346 GCA_036521575.1 Edaphobacter sp.
AATGTCCAAGCTGTCCATCCGCGACCTAGACCTCACCGACAAGCGCGTCCTCATCCGAGTCGACTTCAACGTCCCCCTCAAAGACGGCGAGATCACCGACGACACCCGCATCCGCGAGACCCTCCCCACCATCGAGTACGCCCTCCGCCGCAACGCCAAAGTCATCCTCTGTTCGCACCTCGGCCGCCCCAAGGGCAAGCCCGTGGCCACCATGAGCCTCCGTCCCATCGTCGACCACCTCCGTCACCTCCTCGACCACGTCCTCGACGAAGACGAAAACGTAGCCTTCTCCCCCGACTGCGTAGGCGAAGTCGCCACCGAGATGGCCAACAACCTCGAGTCCCGCCAGACCCTCCTCCTCGAAAACCTCCGCTTCCACGCCGAAGAAGAAGCCAACGACCCAGCCTTCGCAAAACAGCTCGCCTCACTCTGCGACATCTACATCAACGACGCCTTCGGCAGCGCACACCGCGCCCATGCATCCACCGAAGGCATCACCCACTTCGTCAAAGTCTCTGCCGCCGGCCTCCTCATGGAGAAAGAACTCACCTACCTCGGCAAAGCCCTCCGCGAACCCGACAAGCCCTTCGTCGCCATCATCGGCGGAGCCAAAGTCTCCGACAAGATCCAGGTCATCGACAACCTGCTCGACAAAGCTGACGCCATCATCATCGGCGGAGGCATGGCCTACACCTTCCTCAACGCACAAGGCCAGCACACCGGCAAATCTCTCGTCGAAACCGACAAGATCGACATAGCCAAAGCCGCCCTCGCCAAGGCCAAAACCAAAGGCGTCCGATTCCTCCTTCCCGTCGATCACGTCCTCGCCGACAAGTTCGCCCCCGACGCCCACACCAAAACCTTCGCCGGTCACGGAGCCTTCCCCGCCGACCTCATGGCCCTCGACATCGGTCCCAAATCCATCGCTCTCTTCGAAGACGAGATCGCCGAAGCCCGCACTATCATCTGGAACGGCCCCATGGGCGTCTTCGAGATGCCGGCCTTCGCCCACGGCACCAACGCCATCGCACACGCCGTAGCCCGCAACCGCGACGCCACCACCATCGTAGGGGGCGGAGACTCAGTAGCCGCAGTCCAGCAATCCGGCGTCGCCGAACGCATCACCCACATCTCTACCGGAGGAGGAGCCAGCCTCGAATTCCTCGAAGGCAAAACCCTCCCGGGTGTAGCTGCATTAACAGAAAAGTAGAAGCCCGACACCTGAAACCTGACACCCGATACCTGACACCCGATACCTGAAACCCGATACCTAGTTCCTACAAATCCGCCGGAACCTCAAATCCGGCGGACAAAATCCACTAAGCATCTTCTTCACCACAATCACGTCCTCACTCAGGCTTGCGAATTCGGCCTCAGGCAGATACTCAAGGTCTCGCGCGAGCAACAGCAGATACTCCAGCTCAGAAGCAGCAGCCTTTGATCTCTGGAGATAGCCGCCAAACTCCACATCGCTATCGACCCCGCAGCCCTCTGCAATCCTCGTCGCCACCGCAGTCCCGGCTCTTCTAAGTTGAACCGTTAATCCAAATATCTCTTCTTTCGGCAGTCGCTTTGTAGCGCGATATACAGCCTGAACCAGTTCATGTGCTTTGCGCCATACATCCAGCTCACGAAAATTCCTCACTCGTACTCCTTCTCCGCAGTTATCCTGATCGAGAAAAATTCCTTACCGGCCACAAGAAGACTAAACCACTGGTAGAGCATCTCTCCGAAAGAGGAATACTGGTCCCCCATCATGCGCAAACCCCTTATCGCAGCAGTCGCCTTCATAGCGTCCGCCATCTTCGGGCCTGTCTTGCTGTTGATTATTGTCATGTTGATCGGCTTCGTGTGCATGTCGCTCTCTCAACACAACCAGTCAGGGCTCGGAGCCGTAGCCGGCGGCATCTCCGAGGCAGCTGTACTTCTTGTGCCCATCCTCTGCGGCATCATCGGCACACTCATCGTGCTCCGCCAACTCGACCGTCGAGAGCCGTAGCCCCAAGCGCTCTCTTCACAGCCCCGTCGCTAAATGGAATACTGATTTACAACATGCGCAAACCTCTAATCGCCGCCAACTGGAAGATGTACAAGAACCCCACCGAGTCCACCGCCTTCCTCACCAGCTTCTTCCCTCTCATCAAGCAAAACACCACCGCCGAGATCGTCCTCTGCCCCTCGATGACCTCGCTCCCCGCGCTCGTCGATGCTGCCCGAGGCAAATCCGTCCACATCGGAGCCCAGACCATGCACTGGCTCAACGACGGCGCCTACACCGGTGAGACCTCACCCACCATGCTCACCGCCATCGGAGTCACCCACGTCCTCATCGGCCACTCCGAGCGC
>DATDHL010000546.1:0-1981 GCA_036521575.1 Edaphobacter sp.
CGCCGCAGCTTCCTCACCACCACCGCAGCCGCAGCTACTGCGGCCTGGCTCACTCCGCGCAGTCTCTTCGCCCAGACCCAGCAGCCCGAGATGATCCTCAAGGCCCGCGAAACCGCCGCCACTGCCAAGATCACCACCCAGAAGCTCCGCGGCAACGTCAGCGTTCTCCTCGGCTCCGGAGGCAACATCGCCGTCCTCCCCGGCCCCCAGGGCAAACTTCTCGTCGACTCCGGCATGTCAACCTCGCGCCCCCAGATCACCGAGGCCCTTGCCGCCATCAGCGCCGACCCTATCCAGCACCTCATCAATACCCACTGGCACTACGACCACACCGACGGCAACCAGTGGATGCACTCCGTCGGAGCCGCCATCATCGCGCACGAGAAGACCCGCCTCCGTCTCGCCAGCCCCCAGACCATCGAATTCTTCCACATCACCGTTCCCGCCGCCCCCGCCGACGCGCTCCCCACCGTCCTCTTCACCACCGACCACTCGCTCGAGACCAACGGCGCCACCATCGCCCTCAGCCACTACGACCCCGCCCACACCGACACCGACATCTCCGTCTACTTCGCCGACGCCGATGTCCTCCACACTGGCGACACCTGGTTCAACGGCACCTATCCCTTCATCGACTACTCCACCGGCGGCCACATCGACGGCATGGTCCGCGCCACCAAACACAGCCTCACCATCGGAACCACCTCCACCATCGTTATTCCCGGCCACGGCCCCGTAGGCAATAAGCAGCAACTCTCCGACACGCTCGACATGCTCTCCGCCATCCGCGACAAAGTAGCCGCCCTCAAACAGCAGGGCAAGACCATCGACGAAGCCATAGCCGCCAAACCCACCGCCCAGTTCGACGACAAATATGGCAAAGGCTTCGTCACCCCCGAAATGTTCACCCGCCTCGTCTACCAGGGCGTCTAGCGCACTAGCCTTTCTCGCTTGTCATCCCCGAAGGGGATCTGCTGTTGCTTTTCTTGTTTGTCATCCCGTAGGGATCTGCTTTTGCAGTTGCTTTTGCAGTTGCTTTTGCAGTTGCTTTTGCAGTTGCTTTTGCAGTTGCTTTTGCAGTTGCTTTTGCAGTTGCAGTTGCAGTTGCAGTTGCCTGTGCTCCTCCACCCAACCCCAAACACTGTCATTTCGACCGGAGCGGTTCACGGCCTGATTGTGAACTGCGCAGCGGAGAAACCTGCTTCTCTCCCACACCCCATCCCAGCCACAGGCCGTTGTTCTTGTCTTTCTTGTTTGTCATCCCCGAAGGGGATCTGCTGTCAGCATCCCCCGCCCCTGCATCTGCCCAATCAGTCCCTCCAACCCCGCCTGCATATAAGCACTCATAGCCCCGAACAAAAACCCAGCCCCAACCCCCGGCCGAACCGCCCGCACCGTAGCACTCACCCGCAGCGTCAGCCCACCCGCTCGAAACACCATCTGCACGGGAGTCCCTGGCTCCAGCACCAGCCTCGCCCGCGTCTCGATGAAGCACCCCGACAGACTGATATCCGCCGTGCTCCCGCGAAACAACATCGTGCCATCGGCCACGATCACCTCGGCATCACCCTTCACCGCAAACCGCTCATGCCGCCGCCTCTCGCGAACATCACCACTGGCCCTGGCCACCGTCTCTAGACTCATAGCGCTCTCAAGGCAAGCCAGAAGAAAGCCGCCAAAGCCCTCATCGGCAGACCATCCAAAACCTTCACCCCACAAAGCAAAGGGGCCAGGCCAAAGCCCAACCCCCTTCGAAAAAACGCGCCGAAGGCGCCTCCCGCAGTCCGCGCAGGACTCAGACGGTCATGACTTCCTTCTCCTTAGCCTTGAACAGTTCCTCCACCCGCTTGATCTCCGCATCCGTCAGCTGCTGAACCTCTTCATTCGCCCGCTTCTCGTCATCGGCAGAGATCAGCTTATCCTTAGCCGCCTTCTTGATCTGCTCATTCCCATCCCGCCGGATATTCCGGATCGCCGTCTT
>DATDHL010000547.1:0-13499 GCA_036521575.1 Edaphobacter sp.
CGTCTGGGCAACGAGGCGCGTGAGCGCAGAATGTTCCAGGCATCCAACACCGCCATCGTAAAAAAGAAGCGTACCGGCCTGCGCGTACAACCAGACCATGCCAAGAAAAAGCGCGAGGTCGCCAACACGCGTAACAATGAACGCCTTTTTAGCAGCCGCGGCGGCTCTCTGGTTCGCATACCAGAAGCCAATAAGCAGGTAGGATGTGAGGCCGACAATCTCCCAGCACATGAACAACAAGAGCAGGCTATTCGCAATAACGACGCCCAGCATCGCCCCGGCAAAGAGTGTCAGAAAGCAGAAGAAACGGGTGAAGTTATCGTCGTGCGCCATATAACCGACGCTATAAATAAAAATCAGCAGACCAACGAACGTCACCATCACCAGCATGACGGCGGTCAAGGGATCCAGCACCCAACCTAACTTCAACCATTCATTACCAAACTGAAACCACCGGAAATTGACTACTTGTATTACCTCCTCTGCGTGGCTGCTATGCCAAAGCACATGCAAAAAAGCCCCTAGCGAAATCAGGAAGGACACTGTCATGGAGCCGATGGCAAGCGAAGCAGCCAATATGCGGCTGCGCTGTTTCGTCAGTGCAGTGATTCCCGCCGCCAGGATCGGCAACACCGGCACCAGCCAAAGATTTTGGACAATCCAAGTCATTGAGTCTCGACGAATGGTTGGTTTGGGAGAAATGCACTAAAAATTGCGGCTATACCTCGTGGCACAGAGTGTCAGGCGGCCGTCATTTCCTGAAAAATCTATCCATCCGTCGCTCAACCTTTCATTGAATTCATCTGGTCTAAATCAGTCGTTTTGAAATGCCGATAAGCAGCAAGAATAATGCCCAATCCAACGGCAGCTTCCGCTGCAGCAACAGCGATCGAAAAAATCGTGAACATGATCCCCGCCAATGCTGCCGGGTTCGGACCATAGCGCCAGAATGCAAGAAAATTGAGATTCGCTGCATTGAGCATCAGTTCAATTCCAATCAGAACAAGAATTGCACTACGCCGGGTCAACGCACCAGCCAGGCCGATGGAAAAGAGCAAAGCGGACAAGAGAAGGTAACCCGTAAGCGAGCTCATCGCGTCTCCCGTTTTTCATGCATCGCAAGGATCACAGCCCCGATAAGCGCAACGGTCAATAACAGGCCAATAATCTCCAAGGGCAGAACAAACCTGTGCATCAGTGCGTCGCCGATTTGATGAACGGTGGCTTCGGTTTCTGACGGCAATATCTCGCGCGACACATCGCTCGAACGGATGGCCCACGCCAGAATCGCAAACACCGAACCAGCAACAAGACTCCCTATCGCCCAGGAGGAAGCAGGAGCAGGGCGCGTCATGGGTCCAGCACTCTGAGTCATCATGATGACGAACACGGCAAGTATTGCTACAGCCCCAACGTAAACAAGAATCTGCGTAAACCCCACAAACTGCGCGCCAAGATAAAGATACAGCGCGGCGAGGCCAGCGAAGCCCAGCGTTAGGGCCAGTACGCAGTGGATCAGGTTGCGCAGGCTCATTGCTGCCGCCATTCCGGCTATGGTTAGCGTGGCGAGAATAAGGAAGGATACTGTCATCTCTGATTTCGATTTACTCTCCAAACATTCTTTATTCGGCGAAACGATACGTTCGCACTTGAAGCTTCTTTTCCTGTTTCAAGCCACGACTCAGCAAGATACACGGAGCGGCAACCAGTATGGCGCATACAAACCATCGCGAGAATCCCGCAGGCATAAAGTGCCAGACCCCGGCGATGAAAATATTGAACAGTGTCATCGGCAGCATGAACCTCCATGCAAAGTTCATCAGTTGGTCCATGCGCAAACGCGGAAGAGTTCCTCGGATCCAGATAAAGCCTGCGATCATCGTCAGCAGCTTCGCAAAAAACCAGAAGTAAGATGGAACCCACGTCAGAAAAGAAAAAGGAGCCGCCCACCCTCCAAGGAAAAGCGTGATCGCCATTGCGCTGGTTGCAAACATGCCAAGATATTCACCCAAAAAGAAAAGCGCAAACTTGAAGCCTGAGTATTCGATGTAATAGCCCGCAATGATTTCAGATTCCCCTTCGGGCAGATCGAAAGGCGAACGATTGGACTCGGCAGTCGCTGCAATCATGAAAAGAACAAACCCAGCAAATCCCCACGGTGTTAAGACGAACCAATGCGGCCAGATCCCCGTATAGCCCGCCTGGGCTCTCACAATGGACACGGTCGAAAGCGAACCAGCAGCCATGATGGCGACAATAGAAGCCAGAACCAGAGGTACTTCATAGCTGATCATCTGCGCAATGGCTCGCATTGCTCCTAACAAGGAGTATTTGTTCCGGCTCGACCAGCCAGCCATAAAGACCGCGAGTTCCACCAGAGAACCGACCGCAAAGAAAAATAGCACTCCGGCGTTCAAATCAGCGACAACCATATTTCTGCCGACGGGCAGGACCGCATAACCCAGAAACACAGCCGACACCAGCAACAGTGGCGCTAGAAAATGCACCACCTGATCCGCAGCGCGGGGAACTATATCTTCCTTAGTCAGCGATTTCACAGCGTCGGCGAGGGGCTGAAAGAAACCATAAGGACCCGTACGGTTTGGGCCGTATCGATTTTGAATTCGCCCCAGACCTTTGCGTTCTAGAACAGTAGTAAAAGCAAACAACAGCGGGAACACCACGAGGACAGGGACTACGGAAAGCAAAGCTGAGAATATTGGTCGCATCCCGGCTGACACGTTGCCCATGATCCAGTCTTTTAAAATCACGAAAATCTGATCGATCGTCTCAGACATAGTGATGCACCGCGCTTAGAAAACTCCGCTCCCTGCAGTTGCAAACAGCCTCCATCATTTCGATATCAGTTCCAGACAAGATCATTTCTCTGTGGCTCCGCTTACCGATTGCATTTGGGGTGATGCCGCATCGCCTGACCTTGCTTCCGCAGCAGATTTTGACTTCGCCTCCATCTTGGCCCTACTCTCGGCCAACTGTGCATCTACGGCAGCCGCCTCGGTAGGATGAATCGCTCGATAATATTCGTTTGGCTTAGACAACTGCTCTTTGTTCCATAGCAGGCCGTCGAAGCGGTTGTCCGTGCTCAATTCAAATGCGACATCCATCTTGATGGCATCGAACGGACAGACCTCAACACAGATCTGACAACTCATGCAGACAGAGACATCGATATTGAACACGGCAGGATAAAACTGTGGTTTGCCCGAGGCATCCGGTTTCTTATCCTGACTTTTTTCGATAAAAATGCACTTGGGCGGACATTCCTTTTCACAAATCAAGCAGGAAACGCAGCGTAACCCTTGTTGGCGGCTCTCGCCATCGTAGATGAGAAACGGAAAATTCCGCGCGGCTTCGATGGGTGGTACACGCTCTTCCGGAAATTGAACGGTGGTCAGTCGATCTTTGCTGACATAACTTCCCAAAAAGTTCCGGGCCGTTTCCGCCAAACCGTTCAGAAGACCTTTTCCAAGCACTTGTTATCCCCCTACTTCTCTACCGATCTACCTCGCCCAACACAATATCCACACTTCCCAAGATCACAACGACATCCGCCACACTCTGACCGAGACACATATCCTCCAGGACAGTAAGGTTGATTAAGCTTGGCGGACGCACACGATAACGATATGGATTCGACGTTCCATCACTGATGAGATAAAAGCCAAGCTCTCCCTTCGGAGCCTCGATCCGTCCGTAAGCTTCGCCCGCCTTTGGGCGGAATCCACGGATCTTCGTCTTCGGATCCATAATCTGCCCCAGCGGAATGTCTCGCATGGCTTGCTGCAAAATCTCTACCGATTCGCGCATCTCCAACAGCCGGATCATATAGCGGTCATAGACGTCTCCGTGTTCACCCAGCGGCACCCTAAAAGAAAATCGATCGTAGATGCCATACTTGTCCACTTTGCGAATATCGTAGTTGATGCCCGAAGCACGCAGCATCGGTCCTGTAACACCTGCATTGACGGCCAACTCTTTGGGCAACACACCAATGCCTTGCGTGCGCGCCATCAGAATCTCGTTTCCTGTAAGCAGCCGTTCGTATTCATCCAGAAAGCGCGGAAATGATTCGACGACCTTTTGCGCCTGCTCAAGCCAGCCAGCAGGAAAGTCCACACGGCAACCGCCAAAGCGCATGTAGTTACACATCATCCGTGAGCCAGTAAGCGCTTCGAGAAGGTCAAGAATCTTTTCGCGCTCACGAAATGCGTACATCAGTGGCGTCCCACTGGCACCCATATCCTGCGTCAAAAACCCAATCAGGCACATATGGTTCTGTAGCCGGGTAAGCTCGCCCGTGATGATGCGGATATACTCGGCGCGCTCCGGCACCTGTATCCCCGCCAGCGTTTCGACGGCAAGTGCGTATGCCCAGTTATTCGTAATAGAGCAGAAGTAGTCGAGCCTGTCGGTGTAAGGCATAGAACCGAGATAGCTCTCCTGCTCTGCTATTTTTTCGTGATTGCGGTGCAGATAGCCGAATACTGGCTTCAGCCTGACGACGCGTTCGCCGTCCAGCACGACATCCATACGAAAGACGCCATGCGTGGAGGGATGCTGGGGTCCCATCGAAACTTCCAGTAACTGACCTTCGCTGTCATCAGTCGACGGATTCGACATCAAATGCATCGTGGCCTGTGCCCCAGCGCTCATTGCGGTCCCGCCTCACTCCGATGCTGTTTTGCCTTTTGCAGGACATCATCGTGCGCCGTCGGCTCGTATTCATAATCATCCGGCTCAACGTAATCCTTGCGCATCGGATGGTCTTCGAACCCTTCCCACATCAAAATCCGGCGGAGATCGGGATGCCCGTCGAAGATGATTCCGTACAGATCGAAGATCTCTCGCTCTTGAAACTCCGCACTTCGCCACACCGGTGTAAGCGACGGTAAGCTGACCCGATCGGTGCGGTTTTCCGTACGCATTCGAAGAACGACGGGGCCATGTTTCTTCTCCATCGAATAGAGGTGATACACGGCCTCCAGATGTCCCGCAGATCGGCTCTTTTGAATCTCTTCGACCTCAAGCTCCACCCCATCCACGATTCTTTTTGTCTTCACCGTCTCAGAGATCTCCTTGCCAAGCCAGTCAACACCTGTGACATTCGAGCAGTAGTCGAAACGAAGCCACTCAGCATCACGCAAAAACCTGGCCACGGCCAATGCATGTTCTGAATCGATCAGCAGAGAGAGCTGGCCCGACGGACTGTTGTTAGCAACGACTTCCACCCGGCAACCAGACACGTTCGCTTCGATATCGGATTTAATTGGTTCCAGAGTCATCCCCACCTGCTAGCGATATATTGACCAAGGGAGGGTGCCAGACCTCAGGATTCTGTGGCGGCTCCAGGTCGTGCGCTCCAAATTGCGGCACAATAAACTCGCTCGGCGCATCAGGGTCTAAATGGCGCGGCTTGAGGTCGCCGGTTAAATGCTGCTCGGCAATCTTCTTCTGCAAAGCCATAAGACCATCGATCAGCGCCTCAGGCCGCGGCGGACAACCGGGAATGTACACATCGACAGGAATGTAGCGATCAATCCCCTTCAGGACGTTGTAGCCCTGCTTGAACGGGCCGCCTGAAATAGCACAGGCGCCCATAGAGATGACATACTTCGGCTCGGGCATCTGGTTATAAAGCCGCACAACCTGCGGAGCCATCTTCTTGGTGATTGTCCCGGCGACGATCATCAGGTCCGCCTGCCGCGGGGATGCCCTGAAAACCTCCGCGCCAAATCTCGCCAGATCATAGCGAGCCATCGTTGTAGCGATCATCTCGATGGCGCAGCAGGCGAGCCCAAAGTTCAACGGCCACAAAGAGTTCTTACGGCCCCAGTTGTAGAGCTCCTGCAAGGTCGTAGTAACGATCCCCTGCCTGCTCAACTCGTTTTTTAGCTGCTCATCCATTCCAAAGCCCTTCGGCATTCAGTGTTCAGATGGTTCCCAGCTTTGCGACAACATCGGCTCTACGTCAACATTATGTCCAGACCAGCACGTCTTTCTGATAGGCCCAGACCAGTCCTTCGACCAGCACCAGTAGAAAGCCCATCATGGCAATGCCTTCAGCCATTGTGAAGCCAGTAAAGGCCACGGCAAATGGCAGAAGAAATACCGTCTCCACATCAAAGATTAGAAAGATGATTGCGTACAGGTAATACCCCGGCTTGAACTGGATCCAGGCATCACCAGCCGATTCAAGTCCGCACTCGTAGATTGCGTTTTTGCTCGGCCCTGATTTGCGCGGAGAAAATTTCTTCGCCCATAACCACGCCAGCGCCAGCGGTAACACTGTAAAAGCGAGGGCCGCGACCAGGAGCACAATGACAGGCAGATAGGAATCGTTTGTCATAGCATTCGACCACCCCACCGTACCAGATTCGAGGATGCGTGCGAACCATTTAACTCAAAAATTGCGCCGAACGTCCTTATTTTGGCTACACGCGCCGACACCCCGTCGTAATTGTCACCGAAATGTCTCGCCCAGATGGACGAAACAATCTACTTCTCGGTAAGCGAAACTCCATCTAACTCCTCGGAACTACAACAAATTATGTAAATTCGGGGCGCCGCCCGCATTAACGGCTGATATTCGGCGTCACTTACAAAATACACAGCAAGCCAGATACATGCCTCTCTGGACTACAATTCCGGGGAGGTTTGAGTCTAACCTGCGACCGTCGCGTAAAAAACGCGAGACTGAAAACGATCTAGAGGTATCGACAACACATGGAAGGGAAACATTCTTAAATGACCAGCAGTGGCCTTGTAGTGCAGGGTCAGACGACATCAGACCCTGACGGTGGTGTAAAGCAGATCGTCAATGACTTCTCAATTCAGATTGCAACGGTTAACGGTTCCGGCTCGCAATCCGCAAACAACGTCCTCCTCCGCAGTATCTTCCGCATGGGAGTGCCCGTCTCCTCCAAAAACCTCTTCCCTTCCAATATCGCTGGCCTCCCCACCTGGTACACCATTCGCGTTAGCCGATATGGATGGGTCGCGCGCAAAGCGGACATCGATGTTCTGATCGCCATGAACCCTGAGACCGCCCGCGAGGACGTGCTTTCCCTGGCTCCCGGCGCTGTCGTTATCTACGACGAGCCCTTCAACCTCAGCGAGCTTCGCGCCGATTTGACCTACTATCCCGTCCCCTTCGATCGGCTGGCCGCCGCCACAGGCGCCGATGCGAAGGTTCGCAAACTGGTCAAAAACATGGTCTACGTCGGCGTCGCCGCACACCTGCTCTCCATCGACGTGGAGTGGGTCGAAAAGACCGTTCGCAAGCAATTTGCCAAGAAAGTCAAGGCAGCTGAACTAAACCTGAACGCCGTCCGCGCTGGATTCGATTACGCGGTCAGTACCCTGACCAAGCAGGATCCCTACGTCGTCGAACCGATGAATGCAACCCACGGCAAAATCATCATCGACGGCAACTCCGCCGCAGCCATGGGTGCCATGTTCGCCGGCGTAACCGTCGTCACTTGGTATCCCATCACACCGTCCTCCTCCGTCGTCGAGCAGCTCATCGACTACATGAAGAAGTACCGCATCGAGCAGGATGGCAAATCGAACTTCGCCATCGTGCAGGCGGAAGATGAGCTCGCCGCCATCGGCATGGTTCTCGGCGCAGGATGGGCAGGCGCTCGCTCCATGACGGCAACCTCCGGTCCCGGCATCTCTCTCATGGCCGAGTTCGCAGGCTACGGCTACTACGCCGAAATTCCTGGCGTCATCTTCGATATCCAGCGCACTGGCCCCTCCACCGGGCTGCCAACCCGCACCTCGCAGGCCGACCTTACCTTCATCGCCGGACTCTCTCATGGCGACACGAAACACGTCATGCTGATCCCCGCAACGGTCAAAGAGTGCTTCGAGTTTGGCATCGAGGCCTTCAATATCGCAGAACAGCTGCAGACTCCCATCTTCGTTCTCTCCGACCTCGATCTCGGGATGAATAGCTGGATGTCGGAGACCTTTGACTACCCTGAAAAGCCCATCTCCCGCGGCAAAGTTCTGAGTGCTGAACAACTTGAGGAGTTGGGAGGCTTCGCTCGCTACAAGGACGTAGATGGTGACGGCATCCCATATCGCACCCTGCCCGGAACAGGCCATCCTGCCGCCGCCTACTTCACCCGTGGAAGCGGGCACAACGAAAGGGCCCTGTACACCGAACGGCCCGATGATTACGAAAACAACATGCGGCGACTGGCGCGAAAGTTCGAGACTGCCAAAACGCTCGTACCCACCCCCATCCTCGACGGCACAGGCCGGCAGAAAGTGGGAATCATCGCATTCGGCACCAGCCACTGGGCCGTGATGGAGAGCAGAGATCAGTTAGAGCGCGAGTCGCATCTCCCGACGGACTATCTCCGCATCCGCGCTTACCCATTTACATCCGAGATCCACGACTTCGTCGCCACACACGAACGCGTCTACGTCGTCGAGCAGAACCGAGACTCCCAAATGTTGAATCTGCTAAAGATCGATCTCGATCCAACCCAGGTCGTGAAGCTCCAATCAATCCGGCACTTCAACGGTCTCCCCATCGACGCACGCTCAGTCACCGCCGCGATCGCAGCACACGAAGGAGCAGACAAGTAATCATGTCGACCACCCCAATTACGCCTAAACCAAAGACGAATCGCATCGGACTTCAGGTTCTTGACTACCGCGGCGGCAAGACCACGCTCTGCGCCGGTTGCGGCCATAACGCCATCTCCGAGCGCATCCTTGAAGCCTATTACGAGATGGGAATCCAGCCGGAACGCGTGATGAAGATGAGCGGCATCGGCTGCTCCTCCAAATCTCCGGCCTACTTCATGTCCCGCTCCTTCAGCTTCAATTCAGTACACGGACGCATGCCTTCGGTCGCCACCGGCGCGCTGCTTGCCAACAAAACAATGCGCTCCATCGGCATCAGCGGCGATGGTGACACCGCATCGATCGGGATGGGGCAGTTCGTCCATCTTCTCCGCCGCAACGTCCCCATGATCTACATCATCGAAGACAACGGCGTGTACGGCCTGACCAAGGGTCAGTTCTCCGCAACCGCCGACATCGGATCGAAGCTGAAGACCGGCGTCATCAATGATCTTCCGGCCATCGACACCTGCGCCCTCGCCATCCAGATGGGCGCGACCTTCGTCGGACGCTCCTTCTCGGGCGACAAGAAGCAGCTCTCGGCCATGCTGAAAGCTGCCATCGCGCATCAGGGTACCGTCATGCTCGACGTGATCTCGCCCTGCGTCACCTTCAACGACCACGAGGGATCGACCAAGAGCTACAAGTACATGCAGGAGCACGAAGAGTCAGTCGGCGAAGTCGGTTTCGTACCCCACTTTGAGGACATGGCCGTCGAATACGATCACAACACAACCGTCAACGTCCGCATGCACGATGGGTCTTACATGCGTCTGCGCAAGCTGCATGAAGACTACGACCCCACGGACAAAGTACACGCCATGAAGATGCTGATGGAGACTCACGAAAAAGGAGAAGTCCTCACCGGCGTCTTTTACATCGACACGCAAAAACCGGACTTCACATCGCTCCTCAACATGGTGGACGAGCCCCTGGCCAGCTTACCCGAAGAGCGCGTCCGCCCCAGCCGCCAGGTCCTCGCCGAGATCATGGAAGCCCACAGCTAACCCCAGCAGGAACCCAAAAGTTGTCATTTCGACCAGCGCTGCTCACAGTTCATCGTGAGCAGGGGAACAGGAAAGCGCTTCTCTGGGCATGCCGCATCCCAGCCCACGCTTTTGTCTTCGCCTTTCTTGTTTGTCATCCGGCAGGGATCTGCCTTTCGCAGGTGTAGTTGGTTTTCGCAGGCCGTTGCTTTTCGCAGTTGCTGTTGCTTTTCGCAGTTGCCGTTGCTTTTTGCACTTGCACTTGCATTTGCATTTGCATTTGCATTTGCATTTGCACTTGCACTTGCACTTGCACTTGCACTTGCAGTTGCAGTTGCAGTTGCATTTGCACTCGCAGCTGTAGTTGCATTTGTCGTTGCGGTTGTACTTGCTTTTCTTGTCATCCCCGAAGGGGATCTGCTTTTGCTTTGAAGGGGCGCGGCTTCAGCCGCGCCATAAACTCAACTCTCGCATCGTGGCTTTAGCCACTGAGGGAATGCTTCCAAGCCCTCATGGCGAAAGATCATGCGCCGTTGCTTCTAGGTAAGCCAAGCCTTCTGGCCGAGGCTCTTCTTTGTTCTCTTAGTTCTATTTTAGCTGGTTGGAGGTAATTAATTGCCAGATGGATGTTGTTGCAGGGTAACGGGTTAGGTGGGCCTGGGGCTTGACATGTTTTGGGCTGGCGGTTCGGCGGAAGGCATACCCCAGGGCTAAAGCCCCATTTCTTTCGGGAGTGAAAGAGGGCCAAGCCTAAGCCGAGGCTCTTCGCACTTAACCACAACCAGACCAAGTCCAGACTTAAAGTCTCTAAATAGAAGACTTTAGGACCAAAAGTATAGGAGGGGAGGGTACCTCAACCGAACGAACCAATCCGTGTAATCGGCAAATCCGTGTTAAGCCTTCCCGCGAACCGGCCAAGACCAAGTCCAGACCTAAAGTATCTGAATGGAATACTTTAGAACCAAAAGTCCGGGGGAGGGGGCACCTAATCCGAAAGAACCACAGCCGCCATCAACTAGAATGACCAAGCGATGGCTTTCAAGTTTCAAGGTGTAGATTTCATTGGTTTCGATTCCCTGCTCTCCGAGGATGAGCTTCTTGTCCGCGCCAACACGCGCGCCTTTATCGAAGACAAGCTGATCCCGATTATCGAGCAGTGCAACCGCGACGGCCGCTTCCCCAAGGAACTGGTCCGTCCCATGGGCGAGTTGGGCTTCTACGGAGCCACATTGGACGGCTACGGTTGCGCCGGCATGAACAACGTCGAGTACGGCCTGCTCACCCAGGAACTCGAACGAGGCGACTCCGGCATCCGCAGCTTCGTCAGCGTGCAGTCGGCGCTGGTGATGTACCCGATCTACACCTTCGGGTCGGAGGAGCAAAAATCCTTCTGGCTACCGAAGATGGCCAATGGAGAAAAACTGGGCTGCTTCGGCCTGACCGAACCCGACTTCGGCTCGAACCCCGCAGGCATGCGCACCCGCGCCCGCAAGGATGGCGATCACTACATCCTGACCGGCGAAAAAATGTGGATCACCTCGGGCAGCCTCGCAGACGTCGCCGTAATCTGGGCCAAAGTAGAAGAGCCCAACGTCTCTCCGGACGACTGGCGCATTCGCGGCTTCCTCGTCGAGACGGATCGCCCCGGATTCTCCGCGCAGGACCTCCACGGCAAGTGGTCTCTTCGAGCATCCGTAACATCCGGACTCTCCATGCAGGAGGTGCGGATTCCGGCAACGAACCTGCTACCGAAGTCGGACGGGCTAAAGTCTCCGCTGATGTGTCTCAGCCAGGCCCGCTATGGCATCAGCTGGGGAGCCATCGGAGCCGCGATGGCCTGCTACGACGTCGCACTGCAATACGCGAAGCAGCGCAAGCAGTTCCACAATCAACCCATTGCCAGCCATCAATTGGTTCAGGAAAAACTGGCCTGGATGATCACCGAGATCACGAAGGCGCAACTACTCTCACTGCAGGTGGGCCGACTAAAAGATCAGGGCAAGGCGGCCTTTCAGCACATCTCGATGGCGAAGAAAAACAATGTAGGGATGGCACTGGAATGCGCACGCATGGCTCGCGACATCCTCGGAGCCAACGGCATCGCAGACGACTACCCCATCATGCGACACATGATGAATCTGGAGTCCGTCAAGACCTACGAGGGCACCGACGACATTCACACGCTCATCCTTGGCCAAAGCATTACCGGCATCTCCGCGTTCTAGGGAACAATCGCTTTTCAATTGCCCGCGAAAGATGGCGGTGGTAGCCTGCGCGCATGAAAATTCCGGTTTCGCTTGCGATGCTCGGAGTTGCGGTCGTGCTTTCTGTGAGGATGGCTGAGGCTGAGGATGTACAGCTTCGCGCGCGGGCGATTGAGCTGATGAGCCGGGCCAAGGTGGCGAGTACGATCAAGGGCGGCCCGTACAGCTTTCGGACGGAGGTGACGTTTCGGACGATCGGGATGGATGGGGCGAGATCGGGAAACCTGGTTCGGCTTCGAGGGAAGGGGCTGAGGCAGGATGTGGTGTGGGGAGACTACAAGGCGTCAATGATAGGCGTGGGGATGCAGCGAGCAACACTGGGGCCGTGGGATATGCAACCTTACTCAGTACGGCAACTTCTATTGCTCGTGCCCTTTAGCGTTGGGGAGTTCGATAGCGAGGATGTGATCCGGGAGATCAGGGACGGCCAGACGATGGGACAGAACTCGACATGCGTGCTCTTCGAGACGATTCGGGGCGAGAGGAGGGATCGGGACGAGGTATGTTTCGCAAAAACTTCGGGGGTGATGCTGGAGGCACAGGTGGGCGGTACGACATATGAGTACACGGGATACCGCGAGGTGGCAGGCGCATTGCTGCCAGGACATATCGAGTACCGAGAGGCGGGTGGGTTCAGTCTGAACGCAGATGTTTCGACGACAAAGGTGGATAGCCTGCCGGAGGATGCCTTTGCTTTTCCTGCTGATGCCGAGGTGAGGAATCTGTGTCACAGGTTTTCGTGGCCGGTTCCTCTCTCCGTACCGCAGCCTGCGGTTGGCGGGGGGGAGAGCAGTGCAGTGACTACGGTAAGCCTGCAGGCGGAGGTGAGCGCCGAGGGAATAGTGACCGAGGCGAACGTCATCCGGTCCGACCGTCCGGAGTTGAACGCGGAGGCTGTGAAGACGGTGCTCGGATGGAAGTATCAGCCGGGAATCTGTGACGGAAAGCCTGGCGCGATGACTATGGATATCGAGGTGCGATTTCAAGGGCGGTGAAATTGCAATCGCGCTTCAGCTTGCTGTGACTTTGCTCACGAAGTGGAGCGCACCAAATGTCACTTGGTAGAATCGAAGCTGATTATGTCTACCACTACCGCACTTTCGCCCGAGATTCTTGCCAAGTACCAGCCTGTGATTGGGCTGGAGGTCCATGTCCAGCTGTTGACCGAGTCGAAGGCTTTCTGCGGGTGCATCAATCAGTATGGCGGCGAGCCGAATACACACACGTGTCCGACCTGCCTCGGGCTACCGGGCGCACTGCCGGTGCTGAATCGCAAAGCCGTCGAGTACGCGGTGCTTGCTGCGAAGGCGATCAACTGCGAGATTCGTGAGACGAGCATCTTTGCGCGAAAGAACTACTTCTATCCGGACTCACCGAAAGGCTATCAGATATCGCAGTTCGATAAGCCGGTTGCGGAGCATGGGTGGATTGAGGTTCCGGCATTGGATGCGACGGGTGCAGCGATTACGAAGCGGATTGGCGTAACCCGCCTCCACATGGAGGAAGACGCGGGCAAGAGTGTGCACGACGGGTTCGCTGACTCTGTATCGAAGACCTATATCGATCTGAACCGCTGCGGTACGCCTCTGGT
>DATDHL010000548.1:0-2830 GCA_036521575.1 Edaphobacter sp.
GCGATAAAGGCTCCGCGCATCACGATGGCTCCGAGAACTCCCCAGAAGAGCACCCTGGGCTGGTTGGGCTCGGCGATGTTGAAGAGGCGGAAGAGGAGCAGGAAGACGAAGAGGTTGTCGATGGAAAGGGCCTCTTCGATGGCATACCCGGCAAGATATTGGGTGGCAGACTCGCCGCCCATCGTAAGCAGGATAAAGATGGAGAAGAGCAGTGCCGCCCCAACCCATAGGGTCGTAGCCGCAAGAGACGTGGCGTGCAGCTTCTCAGGAGGTTGACGGCGGACGTAGATCAGCTCGACCGCAAGCAGTGCGATCACTAAAACATGAAAGCCAATCCAGTGGCTCATGGGGGTGATGTGCATCACTTGTGATGTTACAGGGAAGGAAGGGGACGGTCGCGATACTCTTTGCAACATCTACGGAAGACGGCGAAGGAATGGCGGGCGCTAGCCGGGGAAGTGGGCCCGCGTTTGGAGAATTACTTTGCGCCGAGAACCATGATGTAGACCGTGTAAACGGCCATTGCCAGAAAGACCCAGAGGATTGAGGAGAGGAACAGGCCTCGAACCATCTCGCCGACCGGATAGGCGTTGAAGAAGCTACGGGATTTGAAGAACGCTGGTGTATGCATGCTTACCTCCTTTCTTATCGTCAAAACTGAGGATAAGTTGAGGATTTCGGGGCACTCTATCCCACGAAGGTGGAATTCCGCGGCTATTTGGGTTATCTGGGATCACCGGCGATAACCTCATGAGGCGGGCATCGGATGACAGGATTTAGGGTTGGG
This sequence comes from Edaphobacter sp., assembly GCA_036521575.1. Taxonomy (GTDB): domain Bacteria; phylum Acidobacteriota; class Terriglobia; order Terriglobales; family Acidobacteriaceae; genus Edaphobacter. Next base: position 788 of record DATDHL010000548.1, read on the forward strand.
CGTAGCATGAGGCCGTGTTGCGCACGTACATCTCAAGATCGGAATAGAGGAGAGCGTATGAAGACAGCCTTACGGTTGATGGCCTTTGCGACAGGGCTTCTCGCGGTGCAGGTGGCAATAGCGCAGGCGCCCGCGGGAGCGACAGGACAATGTAAGGACGGAACTTATACCACCTCGGCCAGCAAGAGCGGCGCATGCCACGGCCATCAAGGGGTGAAGGAGTGGTTTGCCACATCTGCTCCGGCTGCGGCGGCGGCCCCGGCTGCGGCGGCCAGCACGGCGAAGTCAACGGCTGCGGCTGCTCCGGCAGCAGCGGCGGCGGCACCAGCAGCGGCTGCCGGGGCGGCTAAGTCCACAGCGTCGCACGCCTCGACGGCTACCATGGAGCAGGCGCCAGGTGGCGGACCGGGAATGGTCTGGCTCAACACCAATTCGAATGTGTATCACTGCCCCGGTTCGCAGTACTACGGAAAAACCAAGCAGGGGGCTTACATGACCGAGGCCGATGCGAAGGCCAAGGGCGCCCACGCAGATCACAACAAACCCTGCGGCAAGTAGTCCGGGTAAACGGCAAGGGATACGTATCCCTTCACGACGATGTGGTTTCTCATCGCCGCTTGAGTCATTGCTCGCAGATCTACGTAAATGTAAAAGAGCCGGCAAACTGCGCCGGCTCTTTTATTGCTAATCAAATTATTTAGAAGTGGTAAGCAATGCCAAGCGCAGGCAGCGAGATCACTTCGTACCGGTTGGTCTTGAAGTTTGCCAGCCCAAAGTCAGGCGCCTTTACCACAAAGCCACGGTACTCCGCCCTGATATCGAAGCTCGGGCTCAGCTCGTACGCCACGCCACCTCCGAATAGAGCACCCACGTTCGTGTTCTGCTTCGTATCGAGCAGGTTTGTCCCGGCGTCGCGAATAGGGCTAAAGATCAATCCACCCACACCGGCCTGGAGGAAGGGATTGAAGTTCCTGAAGCTCCTGAAGTTGTAGACATACGCCCCGGTGATCTCCTGTTGCCGTGCAGAGACTCGCCCGTTGGGCAGAAAGCTCGTCCTGAAGGCATACGAGTTCTGCGCGTACGAGTAGTTCAGCTCGAGCGCGCTATGCGGCGTCAGCATGTAGCGATAGCTGGCCAATACACCGGCCGTGGCTGTCGTATTGAGCTGTACAGCGTTTCCATTTACCTGCGGAGCAAATACACCCATGCCGCTCACGCTTACATCCTGGCGGCTCTCCTGCGCATATCCGGCAGCCGCCACCAGCATCAGCGCCCCCAACAGCATCGTCTTCTTCATTCTTCGTTAGATCCCTTCAAATTCGTCCGTAACGTCGTGCGCTGTCCCGCAGGCAACGCGCCTTCCGCTATTACGGAGCGCCTTAGTCACTGTCCCTTCATTGTAACCGCACAATCCCCCGTCGGTGGGAACCCATACCCAAGAAGGCCGGAGGATAAGTGTCCTCCGGCCATTCTCCGCCAGTCCAGATTCAGTTTTTATGCTATTGCGGCGGCGCTGGTGGCGGGCCTCCACCCTGTCTCCGTTCCTTCATCTTTTCCTGCATCTCAGCCTGCAGCGCGTCATACTTTGTCTTCTGGTCATCGGTCAGAATGGCGCGAATCTTGTCCGTTGACGCCTTGCGAATATCCATCATCTTTGTTCGCCTGTCTGCCTGCGCCAGCGACGTATCGTCCCGCACAGCCGATGCCTGCTTCATCGAATCGGCATCGATCGCCTTCACCTGCGTCACCTGATCCGGCGTCAGGTTCAGCTTGCTGGTCAGAAACTCGACCTGATTGCCGCCCATCCCAGGTCCGCCACGGCCTCGGCCCATCTGGCCCTGCGGAGGTGCTGGTGGGGTTGTGTCCTGCGCTCTCATCGGCATCGTCAACAGCGCGCTTGTGCAGACCGCCAGTATGGCCGCCTGCATTCCTGCTTTACGAAAAATCGTCATCTTCATCGAAATTTCACCTCGCGCTTGCGCGCCGGACGATCTCTTCCAGCGCATAAGTCTGCTCCTACAGACGCGATTCCAGCGCAAAATG
>DATDHL010000549.1:0-1860 GCA_036521575.1 Edaphobacter sp.
CTCCTCTACGCCCTCGGCCACGCCTTCACCGTCGCCGTTCTCGGAGCCGCCGTCATCTTTCTCCACCTCGGCCTGCCCCAGCACATGGACGCCATCAGCGAGCGCCTCGTCGGAGCCACCCTCATCGCCCTCGCCATCTACGTCCTCATCTCCTTCTTCCGTCGCAAATCCGAACACGGCCACCACCACCTCCCTACGCGCAGCCGCATCGCCCTCCTCATCTCCGGAGCGCGCTACACCCAATGGCGCATCCGCCGCCTCGCCAATCCATCCGCTCCAAAGCCCACCCCCTTCACCTTCCGCTACGACCGCACCTCTGTCTTCACCGTAGGCATCATCCACGGCCTGGGCGCCGAAACCCCCTCGCAACTCCTCCTCTTCCTTCTCGCCGCAAACCTCGGCGGCACCAGCCGCGGCTTCCTCGGACTCCTCAGCTTCATCGCCGGCCTCCTCATCATGAACACCCTCATGACCGCCAGCGCCTCCGGCATCTTCGCCTCCAGCACCCACCGCCCTCGCCTCCAGACGCTCATCACATCCCTCACCGCCGCCTACAGCTTCATCATCGGAGTCATCTTCCTCTTCGGAGCCAGCGACAAACTCCCACCCCTCCTCCACTAATCACAAATCGCTATGAACCCAACCACCACCTTCGCGACCTACCCAAGCCTCGCCGACAAAGTGGTCCTCATCACAGGAGGCGGACAAGGCATAGGCGCCGCCGCAGTCGAACATTTCGCCCTCCAGGGCTCCCGCGTAGCCTTCCTCGATCTGGCCGACGAACCCTCCACCACTCTCGTCAACGATCTCATCCCCCGCTCCACCCACCCACCCCTCTACCGCCGCTGCGACCTCACCGACATCCCCACCCTCCAATCCACCATCGCCGACATCGCCGCCACACTCGGCCCACCACACGTCCTCATCAACAACGCAGCCAGCGACGACCGCCACCGCATCGACGAAGTAACCCCCGAATATTGGAACCAGCGCATGTCCGTGAACCTGACCCACCAGTTCTTCGCCGCCCAGGCAGTCATTCCCGCCATGAAAGCCGCAGGCCAAGGCTCCATCATCAACATGAGCTCCATAGCCTGGATGATCCCCACCCCCGACCTCACGCTCTACAACATGGCGAAGGCCGCAATCGTCGCCATGACCCGTTCTCTCTCTCGCGAACTCGGCCCCGTCAACGTCCGCGTCAACAGCGTCCTTCCCGGAGCCATCCTCACCGAACGCCAGATCCGCCTCTACATGTCTCCCGCCTACAAGGACCGCATCTTTGCCGCTCAATCACTCAAGCGCCACATCCTGCCCGAAGAGGTCGCCCGTCTCCTCCTATTCCTCGCCGCCGACGACAGCTCCGCGATCACCGGCCAAAGCCATATCATCGACGGAGGCTGGATCTAAACCCACATGCTCCGAGTCCCCTACAACGACCTCTACGAAGCCCTCCACCGCGCCATGCTGGGCCTCGGCCTCCGCGAAGACCGCGCCGCACTCTCCGCCCGCATCATCGCCGAAACCACCCGCGACGGCGTCTACACCCACGGCCTCAACCGCTTCCCCCGCCTCGAAGCCATGGTCCTCAACGGCAGCATCGACATCCACGCCGAACCCACCCTCACCGCAGCCTTCGGCAGTATCGAACGCTGGAACGGCAACCGAGGCATCGGCAACCTCAACGCCTACGCCGCCACGCAACGCGCCATCACTCTAGCCAAACAGCACGGCATCGGCGGAGTAGCCCTCGGCAACACCAACCACTGGATGCGCGGAGGCACCTACGCCTGGCTCGCCGCCGAAGCCGGCCTCTTCAGCCTCTGCTGGAGCAACACCCTCGCCAACCTCCCCGCCTGG
>DATDHL010000550.1:0-21895 GCA_036521575.1 Edaphobacter sp.
CATGGGAAGAAGTTTTCGATTGTTGTGGTGGCAGAGGGGGCTCAGTTCCCCGAGTCGGACCAGGCTACTGTTGGGACTTCGGTGGATTCGTTTGGGCATGTGCGGCTGAGCGGGATTGGGCAGGCGCTGGCCGAGGAGATCGAGAAGCGGACGAAATACGAGACGCGCAGTGTGAACCTGGGGCATACACAACGGGGTGGGACGCCTTCGGCTTTCGACCGGATGCTGGCTACTCGGTATGGCGTGGCGGCGATCGACCTGGTTCATGCCGGGAAGTTTGGCCGGCTGGTAGTGCTGAAGGGAACGGAGATATCGGATATTCCGCTGGCGGATGCGATTGCGAAGACGCGTACGGTCGGGCAGGATCTGCTGGATGTGTTGACGAGTCTTCAACCGCCGAAGGGCTCGAAATAAGGGCTATTTAGTGTTTAGTTATCAGTTGGTTAGTGGTTAATAGTAGCGATTTCTGTTGAACGGGCGAGAGAAAGGGAATACAAAGAGTGTGCTGGGTTCGGCACGGTCTTCCCGGTTTTTCGCCCGTTTATTTCTGCAATCAGGGAGTCTCAGCATGGCTGGTATGGCGCAGGTCGTCGCTCGCGAGGTGATGGATATTCGGCAGGCGTCGGAGTATCTGGGCATCAGTGGGGACACGCTTTATCGGTATGCGTCGGAAGGGTTCGTTCCGGCGTTCAAGCTGGGGAACCGGTGGCGGTTTAAGAAGAGCCTGCTGGATGCCTGGATGGATGAGAAGTCTGGGGTGAAGCCTCCAGTTGCTCCAGTGGTGGTGGCGCCTAAGCAGAAGAAACCTGTGGGGCGGGCTCGGTAACGATCGGTGGGATTGGTCCTGCTATGAAAAAGATTCATCGTTGTGCGTGGGCGGAGAATGATCCGCTGATGCAGGCGTATCACGACGAGGAGTGGGGAGTTCCTGAGCATGACGGCCGCGCGCTGTGGGAGATGCTCATGCTGGAGGGGTTTCAGGCGGGCTTGTCGTGGATCACTATTTTGCGCAAGCGTGATGCGTTTCGCGAGGCGTTTCATAATTTCGATCCGGAGGCTGTGGCTCGGATGGGCGAGCGCGATGTGAAGCGACTGCTGGAGAATCCTGGGATTATCCGATCGAGGGCGAAGATTGAAGCTGCGATTGGAGGCGCTCGGATCTATCTGAAGATGCAGGATGAGGGTGAGGATTTTTCGGAGTTCGTGTGGGGATTGGCTGGTGGGAAGCCGATCAAGAATATGACTGGGATTGTTCCGGCGAAGACTCCGCTTTCGGAGGAGATGTCGAAGGCGTTGAAGAAGCGGGGATTCAAGTTTGTTGGGCCGGTGATTGTGTATGCGTGGATGCTGGCTACGGGGATGGTCAACGATCACTCGCGGAATTGTTTCAGACGCTGAGTCCTGAAGGGTTATCTTGGACAGGTTGGTTTTTGGTGGCGCCAAGTGCGTCCAAAGGAGCGGTGACGTGGGACGATTTGCGAATATTCTCGAGACAGTGGGTAGGACTCCGGTGGTCAGGATCAATCGGCTGGCTCCGCCGCATGTGAATCTTTTCGTCAAAATTGAGGCATTCAATCCGCTCGGGTCGGTGAAGGATCGCCTGGCGCTTGGTGTGATTGAGGATGCGGAGAAGACGGGACAGCTCAAGCCGGGGCAGACGGTGGTTGAGGCTACGAGTGGGAATACGGGGATCGGGCTGGCGATGGTGTGCGCGCAGAAGGGGTATCCGCTGGTTGTCACGATGGCGGAGACCTTCAGCGTGGAACGGCGTAAGCTGATGCGGTTTCTGGGGGCGAAGGTTGTCCTGACACCTGCGGCGGCGAGAGGTCTCGGCATGGTGGCCAAGGCGGTGGAACTGGCTGAGACGCATGGATGGTTTTTGACGCGTCAGTTTACGAACGAAGCGAATGCCGATATGCACTCGCGCACTACGGCTCGGGAGATTGTGGAGGATTTCAAGGGCGAGCGTTTGGATTACTGGGTTACGGGGTTCGGCACTGGGGGCACACTGAAGGGAGTGGCGCGAGTGTTGGCGAACGAGCGTCCGGAGACGAAGATTGTCGTGTGCGAGCCGGACGATGCGCCGATGCTGTCGAGCGGGATCGCGCAGGAGAGGAATCCGGATGGGTCTGCGGCGGCGAGTCATCCTTCTTGGCGGCCTCATCCGTTGCAAGGTTGGAGCCCGGATTTTATTGCGAAGCTGACAGAGGATGCGGCGGACACGAAGGTTGTCAGTCAGGTTTTGCGTGTTGCTAATGCAGAGGCTATGCGCTGGAGTAAGGAGCTTGCGCGGAAGGAAGGGGTCTTTGTTGGGATCACTTCGGGTGCGACGTTTGCTGCGGCGCTGCGCGTGTGTGAGGAGGCTCCGGAGGGTTCGACGATTCTTTGTATGTTGCCGGATACGGGGGAGCGGTATTTGAGCACGCCGTTGTTCGCGGATGTTTCGGTTGATATGACCGAGGAGGAACTGGAGATTTCGCGCTCGACTCCGGGCGGGTGGTTACAACCTGCGCAATAGGCAGAGCATGACAAGTTGCTGGTCCGAAGAAACTATGGGCGGCCCGCATGAAAAGTGTGTGCCCTCAGCGAAAAGACAACCGCAGGTCCTTCGACTTTGTAACTCGCAAAAGTGCGCGAGTTGGCCGCTCAGGATGACACTTCTTGATGGCACTGCTATTTTGTTTTGACCATCATTCTGGAGCTACCCTAAGCTGGTTGCAAGGTGAAGATCGTAAGCTCTGGGGGGCAGTTGAGGCGGAAGGGCAGACCCACGGTTCCAATGCCGCGGTTGACGTAGAGCTGTAAGTGATCGAGTCGGAAGTAGCCTTCGATGAATTTGCGCCCCATGGGTGGGAGGACGAGTGCCCCGGCGACGGGGAGGCGGATCTGGCCTCCGTGGGTGTGGCCTGCGAGCATCAGGTCGACCAGGGGGGCGCGTGGGTGTTCGAGGACGGTCTCTACGTAGTCGGGCTCGTGGGCCATGAGAATGACGGGAGCGTCGGGTTTGGCTGGGATGGCGAGGCCGAGGTCGGGGTGGCTGGTGGCAGGGTCATCGACTCCGCAGAGCCAGAAGCGGTCTGCGTTGCGTTCGATGGCGACGTATTGGTTGACGAGGACGGGGATGCCGCGGGTTGTGAGGGCCTCGACGACGAGGGGAGCGCTGACGGCGACGTCGTGGTTACCGAGAACGGCGTAGCGAAGGGGGCAGGTGAGAGCGCTGAGGATTTCGGCGCTGCGATGGATCGGGTGGCCGTCGATGATGAAGTTGAGGGAGCCGCGAGTGACGAAGTCTCCCGTGATGACGACGAGGTCGGGGGCGAGCGCGTTGATGGAGTGGACGATGTGCTCGAGGAAGAAGGGCTCGGTGAACTCGTCGAGGTGGATGTCGCTGATCTGGGCGATGCGGTAGCCGCGGAATGCGTCGGGGAGATTGGTGATGCGGAGGGGGATGTTGACGGTTTCGAGATTGTGGCGTGCGATCTCGCCGGAGTAAAAGGCGAGGCCTGCGGCGGCAACGCCAGAGCCGATGAGAAATTTTCGGCGGGAAAAACGCGACGGCTGGTCGCGAAAAAAACCGGACATAGTTCATGATACCGGGTTGATGGTGAATGAGGCTAGAAGCTTGGCTGATAAGTGCTCAAGAGAGAGTTAGTTGGGTAGAATCAAGAGGATGGATTTTAGAGCGCGGAAGAAGAGAGCGGCTGTCGCGTTGGCCGCAGCCGGCGTGGATGGCTTACTGGTGACGCATCTGCCGGATGTGCGGTATCTGTGCGGGTTTACGGGGTCGTCTGCGGCGCTGGTGCTGGCGCGTGGCGGGGCGACGCTGTTTACCGATGGGAGATATACCGCGCAGGCGAAGGCGGAGGTGAAGGGCACGCGGGTGGTGATTGCGAAGAAGCCTTCGGTCGTCGCAGCTTGCGAATGGATGGAGACTAGTAGGGTCAGGCGGTGTGGCTTCGATGCGGCACGGACGACGGTGGCGACGCTTGAGTCGATGCGGAAGGCTGTCTCGTCCGGCGTGCGACGGGGGATGTTTGTTACGGTGGGGTCGCTGATTGCTCAGCTGCGTGAGGTAAAGGATTCGGATGAGATTGTTTTGATGCGGGCTGCGGCGAATATGGGCTGCAGATTGTTTGATGGGCTGCTGGATTATCTGGAGCCTGGGTTGACAGAGATTGCGGTGGCGGCTGAGCTGGAACATGCGGCCAGGGTTGCTGGCGCGGAGGCTATGTCGTTTGAGACGATTGTGGCGAGCGGTGAACGGAGTGCTCTGCCGCATGGACGGGCTTCAGGTGCGAAGCTGCCTCGGCGTGGGTTTGTGACACTGGATTTTGGTGTGGTGCTGGATGGTTATTGCAGCGATATGACCCGTACTGTTCATCTGGGCAGAGCGCTCGAAGGCGAGCGGGAAGTGTATGATGCGGTTCTGGAAGCACAGGAGGCTGCGGTTGCCGCTGTGAGACCGGGCGTGGCCTCAGGCGATGTGGATGAGGCGGCACGCGGTGTGTTGCGACGAGCTGGGCTGGACAAGTATTTTAGTCACTCGACGGGTCATGGGGTTGGGCTCGAGATTCACGAAGGGCCAAGACTTGCAGCGAAGCAGACGCAGGTTTTAGAGCAAGGGATGGTGATAACAATCGAGCCTGGAGTGTATATGCCGGGCAAGTTCGGGTTGCGGATCGAAGATATGGTGTTGGTGACGGCGACAAGTGGAGAGGTTCTGACGCCGAGTGTGAAGGCCTGGATCGAGCTGTAAAAAATGAACCACAGTGCCGCAACAGGCACGGGAAGAGACATGATGGACGGAAATAAGTTGAAGGAACTGCGCGAGCTAGTCGAATTCCTGAAGGCAAATGAGATTGCCGAGTTCGACATGGAGCAGGATGATCTGAAGGTACGGATCAAGTTTGCCGGTGAGCCTGCGGCTCCTGCGTCGGCGGGTGGCATCGATCTGGCACAGCTGAGCCGGTTGATGGCGTCGGCTCCCGTGGCTGCTGCTCCGGTGCATGCGGTTGCGGCTGCTCCTGCAACGAGTTCTGCTGCTCCTGCTCCGGTTGAGGAGGCGTTGCATGAGGTGAAGTCGCCGATTGTGGGGACGTTCTATGAGTCGCCATCGCCGGGTGCAGAGCCGTTTGTGAAGATCGGCGACCAGGTTGAGGTAGGCCAGGTGTTGTGCATCGTTGAGGCGATGAAGCTGATGAATGAGATCGAGGCGGATGTTGCCGGCGAAGTAGTGAAGCGAATTGCGTCGAGCGGACAGCCTGTGGAATATGGGCAGCCGCTGTTTGCGATCAGAGCGCGGTAGTAATCGCTTGTGTATGGAGGGTATCGGTAGAGAAGCGGATTTTCTCCACTCCGCTGCTCTCCGGTCGAAATGACAATTCTTTCGGTGCGGAACGGGCATTGAAAGAAAACAGCGAAGAGAACGACGGAAGGCATCTGTATTTATGTTTCGTAAAGTATTGATTGCAAATCGTGGGGAGATTGCGCTACGTGTGATCAGCGCGTGCAAGGAGATGGGTATCCGCACGGTGGCGGTGTATAGCGAGCCGGATAGGAACTCATTGCACGTAAAGTTTGCCGATGAGGCAATTTGCATCGGGCCGGCGCGGTCGTCGGAGAGCTATCTGAATGTACCGGCGGTGATTTCGGCTGCGGAGATTGCGGATGTGGACGCGATTCATCCGGGGTATGGGCTGCTGAGCGAGAATGCGAACTTCGCAGAGGTGTGCCGGGCTTCGAATATCAAGTTCATCGGGCCTCCGCCTGAGGTGACGCGGATGATGGGCGAGAAGTCCACGGCGCGGCAGACGATGAAGAAGGCCAAGGTGCCGATTCTGCCGGGGTCGGACGGCGTGATCGAGAGCGAGGCTGAGGCTTTGGAGTGGGCTAAGACCGTCGGGTATCCGGTGATTCTGAAGGCTGTGGCGGGCGGCGGCGGGCGCGGGATGCGTATCTGCAGGACTCCTGAAGAATTACCTGCGCTTTTCAATCAGGCTTCGACTGAGGCAGCGAATGCGTTTGGCAATGGCGATCTGTACATGGAGAAGTTTATCGAGCGGCCTCGGCATATCGAGTTCCAGGTGCTGGCGGATGAGCATGGAAATGTGATGAGCCTGGGTGAGAGGGAGTGCTCGATTCAACGGCGCCATCAGAAGCTGATCGAAGAGGCTCCGAGCTTGATGGTGACGCCCAAGCTTCGCGAGGAGTTGGGAAAGACGATCAAGAAGTCGCTGGAAAATATCGGCTACTGGAATGCCGGAACGATTGAGTTCTTGATGGATGAGGATGGGAAGATCTACTTCATCGAGATGAACACGCGCATCCAGGTAGAGCATTGTGTAACCGAGATGGTTACAGGAATCGATCTGGTGAAGGCGCAGTTGCGGATTGCGGCGGGGGAGAAGCTTTCGTCGATCATTACGAAGCCGGTGGAGATTCGCGGGCATGCGATTGAATGCCGGATTAATGCGGAGCATCCGGAGAAGTTCACGCCTAGTGCCGGGAAGATTACGGCGTTCAATATTCCGGGTGGCAATGGGGTTCGTGTGGATACGGCGCAGTATGCCGAGGGCGTAGTGCCTCCTTACTACGACAGCATGATCGCGAAGCTGATCTGCCATGGGAAGGATCGCGAAGAGTCGATGGACAAGATGCAACGGGCGCTGTCGCAGTTTGTGGTGCAGGGAATTCACACGACTATTCCGTTGCACCAGAAGATCTTTGCGGATGCGGAGTTTCGGGCGGGGCAGTTTGATACGAAGTTTATGGAACGGTTTCTTGAGCGGCAGGGGTAGGTGGGGCGAGTGGTGCATGTAAGTTCGCCGCAGTCTCTGGTGTTGCCTCGGGTATACCCGATTATGGATGTGGGGTTTTTGGGCGCACGTGGCGTTGGGGTGGAGGATTTTGCGCGGGCCTTGCTTGATACGGGTGTGACTCTGTTGCAGTACCGGGACAAGAGTTCGGCTCCGTCGGTTGTGTTGCGGAATGCAGCTTTGATTCGCGACGTGGTGGGTGTCGGCGAGTGCAGGCTGATCATGAATGATCGGGCGGATCTTGCTGTGCTGGCGGGGTGGGGTGGTGTGCATGTGGGGCAGGGGGATCTGTCGCCTGAGGATGCTCGGCGCGTGGTGGGCGCGGAACGGTGGGTCGGGGTCTCTACGCATACAGATGAGCAGGTATGTTTGGCGGAGTTGAGTTGCGCGGACTATGTTGCGGTGGGGCCGGTGTTTGCTACAGGAACGAAGTCGGATGCGGAGCCTGTGATCGGGCTTGAGGGGGTGCGACGGGCGCGGGCTCTGACTACGAAGCCGCTGGTCGCGATTGGTGGGATTACGCGGGAGAATGCCAGGCGTGTCGTGGATTCGGGGGCTGATTCTGTTGCGGTTATCAGCGCGCTGTTGGTCGAAGGTGAGCCGGTCGAAAAGGTTGCGAGAGACTTTCTTGTTCTTTTACGGTAAAAAGGACGAACGTGACTAGTTTGAATACAACAGCAGATTCCTCCGCTCGTTTGAGCGCGGAGGGACAATCACTTTCGACCGCTCCGCAGTTTGTGCAGGGGATGGGTCTGTTTTCGGCGACGGCGATTGTGATGGGCTCGATGATTGGGTCGGGCATCTTTATTGTGTCGGCGGATATGTCGCGTGGGTTGGGGTCGCCTGCGTTGCTGATTGCGGCGTGGTTGGTGACGGCGGTGATGACGATTATCGGTGCGCTGAGCTATGGCGAGCTGGCGGCGATGATGCCGAAGGCCGGTGGTCAGTATGTGTATCTGCGCGAGGCGCTGGGGCCGCTTTGGGGATTTCTTTATGGGTGGACGCTATTTCTGGTGATCCAGACGGGCACGATTGCTGCGGTGGGCGTAGCCTTCGGTAAGTTTCTTGGGGTGTTCTTTCCGAGTGTGAGCGCTCAGAACTGGTTGTGGCATATCGGGCATGTGCCGGCGTGGCATGTGGGGCCGATGGTGCTGGGCAACATGGATATCGGGTTGAATACGGCGAACCTGGCGGCAATTGTGGTGGTGGTGCTGCTGACCTTGCTGAATACGTTAGGCGTGAAGATGGGTGCGGCGGTGCAGAACGTGTTTACTTCTGCGAAGGTGCTGGCGTTGGCCGCGGTTGTGGCGGTGGGAGTGTTTGCGAAGAACGCGGATGCCGTCGCGGCTAACTTTGGCGCGGGGTGGAAGAACTTTTGGGCTCGGGCGGGCTGGCATACGACACACGCTGTGCAGGTGGGGGTGGGTGGTCCGACGGCTTTTGTTGGCGTGCTGACGATTCTGGCGGTGGTTCAGGTGGGATCGCTGTTCAGCTCAGATGCGTGGAACAACGTTACGTTTACGGCTGGAGAGATTCGGAATCCGAGGCGGAATCTGCCGCTGTCGCTGGCGATTGGTACGGGCGTCGTGCTGCTGCTGTATGTGCTCTGTAATTTTGTTTACCTGAGCGTGCTGCCGATGATGGGTGATCCTGCGGCGACGACGATTGCGGGGCGGGGGATTCAGTTTGCCGCTGAGGACCGCGTGGCGACGGCGGTGATGGAGAGCGCGTTTGCCGGGTTGGGTGCAAAGCTGATGGCGGCGGCGATATTGGTATCCACGTTTGGATGTGTTAACGGGATGCTGCTGGCTGGGGCGCGGGTGTACTACGCTATGAGCCGCGATGGGCTGTTCTTCAAGTCGGTGGGCAAGCTGAGCGAGCGGTCGAAGACGCCGGTGAATTCATTGTGGGTGCAGTGTGTATGGACTTGTCTGCTATGCCTGTCGGGTAGTTATGGGCAACTGCTGGATTATGTGATCTTTGCAGTGTTGGTCTTCTACATCCTGACGATTATGGGGCTGTTTGTGCTGCGGCGGGCGCGTCCGGATGCGGCTCGGCCATACAAGGCGTTTGGGTATCCGGTGCTGCCGGGGCTTTATATCGTGATGGCGGCGTGGATTTGTGTCGTACTATTGCGTTACAAACCTCAATATACGTGGCCGGGGCTGATTATTGTTCTGCTTGGCGTGCCAGTGTATCTGGTGTGGAAGCGGCAGGGCACTGCTGTTGCAGGGAAAGAGTTTGATGTAGAAGTGACCGGGACGTAAAGGAGAACCAGGCTACGATGTCGAAGTTGTTTGCAAGAAAATCAATGGATGTACTGCTGGCCGAATCCAAGGCTGAGGGCGAAGGGACGCTGGAGCGATGCCTTGGGCCATTTCAGCTGACGGCGCTGGGGGTGGGCGCGGTGATCGGCGCAGGCATCTTTGTGCTGAGCGGATTGGGTGCTCACTACGCTGGACCTGGGTTGATGCTGTCGTTTGTTTTGAGTGGGTTGGGCTGCGCGTTTGCCGGACTTTGCTATGCGGAGTTCGCGGCGATGATTCCATTGGCGGGTTCGGCCTATACGTATGCTTATGCGACGTTGGGTGAACTGATCGCGTGGATCATTGGTTGGGATTTGACGCTTGAGTATGCGATGGGCGCCAGCACTGTGAGTTCGGGGTGGTCGAATCACTTTATTGAGCTGATGAATATCGCACATATCAAGTTTCCACTGTGGCTGGCGTACGACCATTGGACTGGACTTGGGGTGGCGGCGGACTCGGTGGGTCGGGAGATTATGGCGTCCTCCTATCCGAAATTGATAGCGGGAACACAAGAATACATTGCTCAGCTTGGCGTGTTGAAGGCTGCACCGACGGCGGAGATGATGGCAAGGGCTCACCAGGTGCTTGGCGCTCCGGTGCTGTTTGGCCATGAGATCGGGATCAATCTTCCTGCGTTTCTGATTGCGCTGGTTGTGACGACGGTGCTGGCGATTGGAATCAAAGAGTCTGCGAAGTTCAATACGACGATTGTGGTAATTAAGGTCTCGGTGGTTCTATTCGTCCTCGCACTTGGCGCAAAGTATATTAACCATGCGAACTGGGGACATGACTGGCACAGCTTCGCCCCATACGGGTTCGGCGGAATTGGCGCTGGTGCGGCTTACATCTTCTTCGCTTATATCGGTTTCGATGCGGTGTCGACGACGGCTCAGGAGGCTAAGAATCCTCAACGCGATCTGCCGATTGGAATCATAGCTTCGCTGACGATCTGCACGCTGTTGTATATCGGGGTTGCTGCGGTTCTTACGGGCATGGTGCCATGGCAGCAGGTGAACATCGAAGCGCCGATTGCGCGGGCATTTGCGGATCGTAATCTTGGATGGGCGAGCGACATCATCACGCTGGGCGCCTTGGCTGGGCTGACTTCAGTGATGCTGGTGATGTTGCTGGGGCAGACTCGTGTGTTGTACGCGATGGCTACGGACGGTCTGCTGCCGAAGAAGTTCTTTGCGGAGGTGCATCCGCGTTTCCGCACTCCGTTTAAGAACACGTTTCTGGTGGGTACGCTGGCTGGAATTGTCGGTGCGCTGACGCCGATCGATGACATTGGCAAAATGGTAAATATCGGTACGCTGCTGGCGTTTGTGATCGTATGCATCGCAATTATGGTCCTTCGCAAGACTGATCCGAGCAAGGCGAGACCGTTCCGTACGCCTTGGGTTCCGCTTGTGCCGATGCTGGGAATCCTGTTCAACGGCTACATGATGGTGAAGCTGGGATGGCTGAACTGGGCACGGCTGATTGTCTGGTTGGTTATCGGCCTGATCGTTTACTTTACCTACAGTGTGAAGCATAGCCGGGTGCAGCTCGGCGAGGCGAGGGTAAGCGTAAAGGATTAGTTGGCGGGTTCGGTTGAAATAAGGCGCTCAGCTACGGCTGGGCGTCTTTGCTTTTGCGCTCGGCGGTGGTTGTGGGCGGGAGTTGGATGGGCATGACTACGGTGTTGGCGGCCGATGGGTCGTCGCGGAGTCGGAGGTAGAAGCCCGACTTGCCGGGGCGAGGGAGTGCAAGGGTTGTGCCGACGAAGCCTTCGGGAACGTCAGTGGGGTTAGTGAAGTCGGCGTCGATTGCGACCTGCTGGATGAGGTAAAGGCTGGAGCCGGAGAGTGTGCAGGACTGTGTGGTATCAGCGGGGCAGTGGAGATCCTTGAGGACTGGAAGGCGAACGAGAGTGACTAGGGGGAGCCAGTCGCCGGCGAGGCCATCGGGGGAGACAGCCCGTACGCGTAGTGGGCCGTAGGCTGAGGTTCCGAAGGTTTTGAGTGGGTCGAGCGTGGCCAGGAGCGTGTGCGGGTTCTGGAGGACG
Source organism: Edaphobacter sp. (assembly GCA_036521575.1). GTDB lineage: Bacteria > Acidobacteriota > Terriglobia > Terriglobales > Acidobacteriaceae > Edaphobacter. The sequence continues at coordinate 11,172 of DATDHL010000550.1, forward strand.
AGGGTACCGGCTGGAACGCTGAGTGTGGTGCGGAGCGAGTCGTCCGCGTTCGAGACCTCGATCTGGCCGGTGCGTGGGAAGGGAGTGGGAGATCTCAGGGAGAAGGTGAACTGCTGGGTGACGGGAAGATCGTCGTCGTCGGAGAGGTGGATGGGAGAGTTCGCTGGCTGGGCGACGTTTTTGCTAAGCAGCGTGATTGTGGGGCGAGGTGGGGCTACGGTTACCGGGAGGACGAGGCTGCGGCCATCTTTGAGGGTGAAGTGGGCGGTGAGGTTGTCTCCACGCTGGAACTTTGGAGCCGGGTTGTTTGGGGGCAGGGCCAGCTTCAGAGTGGTGTTTGAGGCTTCGGACTGCGCAGCGTCGCCGGTGGATGGAACGGGTGTGAAATCGAGGCCGCTGAGACTAAGGTTCTGCACTTGATCCAGACTGGTGCCGGTGAGGGTGGCAACGGTGTCGTTGGCATGGAGTTCAAGAGCGTTGAGGCGAGCGGGCTCGGAGAAGGTTTCGGCGACGACGGTTTGGATCTGGGGTTCTCCGTGCTGGTGGATGGAGAGATGCAGCGCGCCGGGGGCAGAGGCCCGAAGCGAGACTTTGACATCAACCACGTTGGGCTTGTCGGCGAGCTTCCACTGGGTGGGAGCCTTTTCTCCAGCCTGGGTGTCAAGCGTGATGGACTGGATGCATGCAGTGCCAGTTGAACTAAGAGAGAGATGATTCTCGCGGCCAGCGATGAGAAGGTCTCCAGGGGCCAGTTTCCAATCTTTGCCGGGTACTGCCTGAAGCTGAATGGATGGGCCGGTGAAGGGATCGAAGCCCCAGTAACCGGTGATGGTTCCGGTAACAACAGTGTTGGTGGAAGCAGTGACCAGCGGTGCGGACGCGCTGGGTGCGGAAGCAGGTGTGGCGGAGTTGTTGGAGTCGTCAGGGAGGGTGAGTACCTTGCGCTCCGCAGTGTGGGACAGAACCAGGCCGCCCTGGAAGGCGTCAGGGGTGAGCGGTATCTCGGTGGCAGGGCCGGTACCGTGGATGGGGTCCACATGGAGGACCAGATTGTGCGCGAAGGCGGTGGAGAAGACGAGAGGAGCACCTTCAACGGGAAGTACGAGTGTGGGCTTCAGCAGGCAGCTGATCTGCTTGGGATCTGCTGGACGGAGCGGCGGCGGAACGGCGGCCTGGATGGCCGGAAGACCGATGACGATAACCGACTTGGGGTTGTTGAAGGAAGGGGGTGTGTTGAGGCGTAGGTTGAGGCTCTCGCCGTTGGGAAAGGCGATGGCGGGGATGTACTGGTAGTGCGCGGTGTGGAGGCCGCTCATGAGGCGGACGAGATCGACGATGGCTCCTACATAGGCGCTGTACATGCCGCCGCCTGCCATCTGGGTATAGCTGGCGGCGTTGATGAAGGTGGAGGCGTCTCCGCCAGTTAGGCTGGAGACGATGGTCTGGGCGTGGCCATCGTCGAGGAGGGTTTGGGTGCCGCTCTGGGTGAGACAGTTGAACTGGATGTCGACTGGACGGCTGAAGCAATCCTGGTTGGGCTTGAGGTTGAGAGTGCGGGCCAGGAAGGTTGAGTGGTCAAGGAGAGCCTTTGGGTCGGATGGCGGAACCTGGCTCATGGAGGCGAGGTACTTTTCGATGCGGGCCTGTTCAAAGCCTGCTTCGGCGAGGTCCTGGGAGGCTCGGACGAAGATGCCGGGACGGCCGCGGACTGCGGAGCGGAGGGTGCTGAAGTCGCCGCCGGTCTCAGGAGCGAGGAAGAGGAGGGCTTGCTGGGCCTCGTTGGGGACCGTGATGGTGACGCCCTCTTCGCGAACCTTTTTATCCCAGGTCTGGATTCTGTAGAACCAGTTGTCGGGCGGTGGGTTGGTGGTTCCGCGCAGGAAGACTGCGACGAGGAGGTAGTGGACCGATTGGGTCGGCGGGAGATCGGGGTGCAGCCATAGCTTGTCGCCAGCCTGGAGGTTGGGTACCGCAGCGATAGGCAGGGTTTTGCCGGCGCGGGTTACGTGAACCTCAATTTTAGGGCCAGTGAGATCGAAACGCGCAGCAACCTGCGCATGGAGTAAGTTGCAACAGGCAAAGAGGATTACAGCAAAAATGCCAGCGCAGCGCGGGCGGAGAGATTCCGTTGCCATCATTTCATTTTAGACGTTTGCGGGCGCCAAAGCGGATGGTATGGCCGGCGGAAGTACGCAACTCATTACTACGGCTTGGCTTGCCGGCGAGGCGACGCATGGTCGCCTGCGATAACGCCATCGCGGATTGTGATGATGCGGTGAGCGAATTCGGCGATGTCGGGCTCGTGTGTGACGACGATGATGGTGTTGCCTTTAGCGTGAAGTTCGTCGAAGAGCGCCATGATCTCGTCGCCGGTCTTGGAGTCGAGGTTTCCTGTGGGCTCGTCGGCTAGGATGATGGAAGGATGGTTGACGAGGGCACGGGCGATGGCGACACGCTGACGCTGACCGCCGGACAACTCGTTTGGTTTGTGCATCATGCGGGAGCCTAGGTTGACCGACTCAAGGACAGCTTTGGCACGGGCAGTGCGTTCGGCAGCCGGGGTGCCGTTGTAGATCAGGGGGAGCTCGACATTGTGCAATGACGTGGCGCGCGCGAGCAGATTGAAGGTCTGAAAGACGAAGCCGATCTCCTTGTTGCGGATCCGGGCCAACTCATCGTCGTTGAGTTCGGAGACGTCGTGTCCGTTGAGCCAATACTTGCCCTGCGAGGGGGAGTCGAGGCAGCCGATGAGATTCATCAGGGTCGACTTGCCCGAACCGGATGGTCCCATGATAGCGACGTATTCGTTGTGGCGAATGCGCAGGTTAACGCCGCGGAGAGCGTGTACCTGCTGGTCACCCATCTCGTAAGTCTTCCATAGGTTGTCGGTGACGATGACGTCGCCCGGGTGCGGACCAGCAGCGTTGCTGACAATGGTTTCAACTGCGGTTTCGATGGCCATCCGGTTCTCCGGTTTGTGTGAGTTCAAGGAAAGATACGTTTTTACTGCTCTATTGGTTCCCTGGGCTTGGACGTGAATCCGCACTCTGGCCAGGAGTGCGCCGATAGCCCTATGCCATGATCTTACGGCTTGTCGGTGTCGGCTGACTCGACCGAGTTATCTTTTTTGACGAGCGTACCGCTTTTTAGTGCACGAAGAATTTTATAGCGGCCAGTAACGATCTCGTCACCTTCTTTGAGTCCGCTGAGGACTTCTATGTCCGTGGCACCTGTTACGCCGGTTGTAACCGGGATAAAGTTTACACGTAGCTTGTTGCGGTTTTTGCTGTCGGCTTGAAGTACGTAGACTCCCTGAACCAGTTGCGGTTTGCTCGTGCTGGCTGAGGCGACTCCGGTTGGCGGCTTGCCTCCATTGGTAAACAAGGCCTTTTCTGTAACAACATCACGCTGGACAAGAGCCTGGATGGGAATGTTGAGAGCATTGGGCTTATGGGCCGTAGTGATTTTTGCTGTGGCGGAGAGGCCCGGGCGCAGATCGTCGGATGGCTGGTCAAGCGTGACGACGACCTTGAAGTCCTTGGCCTCCTCCGTGCCTGTGGTGCTCTGCGTGGTTGAGAGGCCTGTGGTGCGGAGCAGGGCTTGATCGCCGACCTCGGTGACGTGGCCCTTGAAGACGCGACCTGGAAGGGCATCGACGGTAATATCGGCAGGTTGGTCCATGCGGACGTTGACGATATCTGTTTCGTCGACCTTGACCTCGGCGGTAATGACGGACATATCGGCCAGCGTCATGATGGTCGATCCGCCGGCGTTCTGGATACCGACGACGACAGTCTCGCCCTCGCGGACGGGAACGTTCGTGACCAGCCCATCAAAGGGGGCACGGCTGACCGTTTTGTCGAGCGAATCATAGTTGGCACGCTGGCTGGCGATGGCCTGATTGACGTGGGCGCGCTGGGAGTCAGTTTGGGCGAGCGCCTGGGTCAGGGCGGCCTGACGCTGGGAGAGCGTTGCGACGGCCATATCGTAGGCAGCCTGCTTGGCGTCGAAGTCCTGCTTAGGGATCAACTTCTCGTCATAGAGAGATCTGGCGCGGTTGTAGTCGAGGCGTTTCTGCTCCAGATCTGCCTTGGCCTGGGCGATGTTGGCTTCTGCAGTCTTCTCGGCGGCAATCATGCTGTTGACGTCGGTTTTCGAGGAGTCGATGGAGGCTTGCTGGGCAGCGACGGTCGCTTGCGGCTGGACGTTCTCCACCGTTGCCAATATGGTGCCAGCCTTGACGTGATCCCCCTCTTTGACGTTGAGGTGGGTGATGCGTCCGAAGGCAGTGGCACCCACGTTGACGTAGGTTTTGGGTTTGATCTGGCCCGTGCCGTTGACGACCGAGACGAGATCCTGGCGGCTCACCTTGGCGGTGGCTACCTTGGTGACCGAAGACTGACTGTGAAGGATTGAACCAACAATGATTCCTGCCAGAACTAGGACCGCTACGGCAATCAGAATGATTTTCTTCGCGCTCATTTGCACTTTCTCCCGCGTCTCCTGATCGGAACAGGTTCGCGGTTTGTAATATTTTCAACCTACCCGATAGGGCTATATACGTAGTTGATTCGTCTAACGTTCCGTACGACTCCATTAATGAGCAGGTCGTTCGGCCATAGGGTTTGGACGCCTGTTTTAGGTCATTGTTATTGTGCAGGTGATGATAGCAGGAGCGCGTGAGGTTTTACCCGCTTGTAACCATGAATTTCCCGCTCTACAATGTCTACTGGTAAGGAGTTCCACCCCATTATGACGACGTCGCGGCAGATCGTATCCGGCACATCTCTACTATTTTTGATTCTGGCGATGATGGGGGCGCGGGAACTATCTGCACAGAGCACTGCCAGTCCGGGTACACAGGCGGCTCCCGATGGTGTTACGCGCGGGCCTGTTACCGAAGAGAAGCCCGATCCGCTGAAGCGTCCGCTGACCGATAAGGAAAGATTTGCCCAACAAAAGGCGCTCAAGGGCGAGTTAAAGGGGTCGTATAAAACGTGGCTCGACCAGGACGTCCGCTGGATCATCACCGATCAGGAGATGCAGACTTTCAAGAGCCTGGGCAATGACGAGGAGCGCGACCAGTTCATCGAGAACTTCTGGCTGCGGCGGAATCCTAATCCAGATTCTCCCGAGAACGAGTATCGCGAAGAACATTACGCTCGAATTGCTTATGCGAACGAGCACTTCGCCGCAGGTAAGCCGGGCTGGAAGACGGACCGTGGCCACATCTACATTGCCTACGGAAAGCCAGACAGCATCGACTCCCATCCGAGTGGAGGGAGCTACGAGCGGCCGATGGAAGAGGGAGGCGGCAATACCTCCACCTTTCCGTTTGAGACCTGGCACTACCGCTATCTGCAGGGCATCGGCGACAATATCGACATTGAATTCGTGGACAGCTGCATGTGCGGCGACTACCACATGACGATTGACCGTTCGGAGAAAGATGCGCTGAAACATGTTCCTGGTGCTGGCGAGACACTCTACGAGCAGCAGGGGCAGTCCTCGAAGGCGGATCGCTTTGCTGGTGGAGGACTGGAGCAACTGGGTACCGGGCCGATGTCTTCGCAAAATCAGAGCAAGCAATTTGATCGCTTGAATACATTTGCGAAGCTGATGGCTCCGCCCGAGATCAAATTCAAGGATCTCGAGTCGTACATGGTGAGCTCGAAGATTCTGACCGGACCGCCGTTCCTCTTCGATGTTCGTACTGATTACGTGAAAGTGACCAACGATACGGTCATAGTGCCGGTGACGCTGCAAATCCGAAATAAGGACATTACGTTCAATAATAAGGACGGCGTAGCGACGGGAACGGTGAATGTTCTGGGTCGCGTGTCCGATTTGAACCACAGGGCCGTTCAGACATTTGAGGAAACCGTGACTGTTCAGGAGCCGACTGAATTGCTGGCTCAGGCGCAGAACAGGGCCTCAGTTTACTGGAAAGCGTTGCCGCTCCGTCCGGGCCTGTACAAGATCGATATTGTGATCAAGGACGTCAACAATCCCGACCATATCGGTACCTGGCGACGCAGTATTAATGTTCCGAAGTACGATGACGACAAACTGGCGGCTTCATCGCTTATCCTGGCTGACGAGATGACCCGAGTGCCGTCGAAGGACATCGGAGCAGGGAATTTCGTGATCGGGAACACCCATATTCGTCCGCGAGTTCCCACCGGCGTGACCGCTCCAGTAACCTTTCATCGTTCGCAGAGCTTGAACTTCTGGATGCAGGTGTATAACCTCGGTATCGACGAAAAGAGCAAACAGAACGGTGCCACGATTGAGTATGACGTGGTGAATATGACGACTAACGAAACGATTCTGCAGGCTCAGGAGCTAACTTCGAAGACCAACCCGAATGCGGATCAGGTCACGCTGGAAAGAACGATGCCGCTGGCCAGCCTGCAGCCGGGTAAGTATCAGATCACCATCAAGGTGAACGATGGCATCACCAAGCAGCAGATCGCAGAATCTGCGCCGTTTGTAGTCGATTAGGCCATGCGCAATACGAACGAGATACGGTACGCGGAATCACGAATGCGATAACGGTCTCTTGTGCAGCCTCTACACGCGTACCCTCCGACTTTCCGGACGCGTCATTTTTGGAGAAGCCATCGGCGCCAGGTGTTATAACTGTGCAACGATCCCAGGTGAAAATCGCGATTTTGGCCATAGTGCTGACGGCAGCTGCCACAGGCAGAGCAGCCGATCCAGTCGCTGCGGTGTCGGGTGTGGTTCGCGATGCGCAGGGTGTAGCGCAGATGGGCGCCCTGGTTCAGGTGTTGGCTAACGACGCCATGGTGGGTACGGCGTTTACTGACCTTCACGGACGCTATCTCATTGCTAATCTGGTTCCCGGCAAGTACGAGGTTCGGGCGAGTGCGGCATTATTCGTTCCAGCGTTGAAGGGGAATTTACAGCTTCGGCCAGGCGCTAAGGCAGTCGTCAATCTCACCCTGAATGCAATCTTTGATGCAGCCTCGTGGTTGCCGGCGGAACGTCGCAAGGCCGATGAGCCAAGTGACGATTGGACGTGGACGCTGCGGTCTGCGGCAAATCGTCCAATCTTACGGCTTGTGGAAGACGGACAGTTGATCATGGTCTCGTCGAGTGCGGCCGAATCGCGTACACCTCCGGATCACGTCCGAGCATCGATGACCTCAGGTGATGGCGGGTTTGGCACAGGTGGGATTCATAATGTTTTTGCCTTGGACCGCGCTCTTGCCGATGGTTCGGGCATGACGCTTCGTGCGGATATGGGAACCCCATCTGGGGCGACTCTGCGTGCACCGTCCACAGACCTTCAGGCGGGTTATCAAAGAAGGCTGGGGTTCGCAGGGGCTGCACGAACGGTCGTGAGCTATCAGGCTCATCCGGAGATGATCGGTTCGGGCGGCGTATCTGGCTTTCAGGCTATGCAATTGGCCAGCGCACAGAAGACGCAGTTGGGCGACACCGTTGAGCTTGAGGTGGGTAGCACGGTTTATGTGGTGCGCGCGGCCAATTCCGCATTCGCCGGACGGCCTTTCCTGCGGGTTACGGCACATCCGACCTCTGCCTGGACTGTGGGATACAGAATGGCAACATCGCGCGATCTACAGTCGTTTACGGGGCTGGATTCTGTGCAGATGGAGTTGCCGGTTGCGGTCTTATCCGGCGGTAAGATGCAGACCGAGCGCGGATTGCATCAGGAGGTTGCGATCGGTCGGAAGCTTGGCAAGGGGCTCGTTCAGGTTGCGCTTTATCGCGACAATCTGGATCGGATCGCCGTCGCGGGTGAAGGCGAACTGAGCCCCGCAGACTTCACGATCGCGAATGGACCTGGATCGACGAGCGGTGTTCTGGCGGATACGACGACCGGCACCTTCCGCTTGATGGGCGCGGGATATAAGACACGAGGTCTTAGCCTCACGCTGACTGAGCCGATTACTCCTGCTATGTGGGTGGCCTTGGAGTATAGCAATGGTGCTGCACTGACGGCTGGCGAAGGTGCTGCGATGTCACTGCCCAGCGTTGCTAAGGATTTGAAGCCTGTCGATACGCAGTCGATTACGGTTGCGGTGAAGGGAAGAGTGATCCACACGGGAACTCAGGTGCGGGCGGCTTATCGCTGGCAGCCGGAGCGGTTTGTTACGGCGGTCAACCCTTATGAAGCTTTTGCCGATCAGGCATATCTGAGCTTCTACCTGAGACAACCGGTTCGGTGCGGCAGCCTTTTGCCTCCGGGGCTTGAGGCTACAGTGGATGTGACGAACCTGCTGGAGCAGGGATATCGTCCTTTCCTGTCGGCTGACGGACGGACGCTGTTTCTGGCCCAGTCGCCGAGGACCATCCAGGCCGGGCTGGCATTCAACTTCTAAACGCTTCCGGTACGTGACATAAGAGCAAAAGGTATACCATCGTTGTCAACGAAGCGATATGCCGATTGCCAATAGCCAACTCCACGTCAGTGAAATTTCTCCGCTCATTGTTCAGTCTGAGATTCGCGCCATGTCGGTTGAATGCGACCGGGTTGGCGGCATCAATCTGGCACAGGGGGTATGCGATACCGACCTGCCTGACTTTGTAGCGGATGCAGCCATCAAGGCTATCCATCAGGGTTACAACATCTACACGAGGCTGGATGGCATCGAGCCGCTGCGACAGGCTATCGCGGCTAAGCTTGAGCGATACAACGGTATTTCAGCTGATCCTGACTCCGAGGTACTGGTGACTTCGGGAGCCACTGGAGCGCTTTATGCTGCCATTCTTGCCTTGCTCAATCCCGGCGACGAGGTCATCCTTTTTGAGCCGTTCTACGGGTATCACGTCAACACGTTGCTCTCGCTCCGTGTCCAGCCGGTTCCCGTGAGCCTTACGGCGCCCGATTGGAAGCTTGATATTGGTGCGTTGCGCGGTGCGATTACGCCTCGTACACGGGCCATCATCGTGAACACGCCGTCGAATCCTTCGGGGAAGGTTTTTCACCTTGAGGAGCTGCAGGCTGTTGCGGATTTGGCTATCCAGCATGACCTGTTCGTCTTCACCGATGAGATTTACGAGTACTTTCTCTTTGATGGCACCCGCCACATCAGTCTTGCTACGCTGCCGGGAATGGCCGAGCGGACGATCACGATTTCGGGACTCTCGAAGACGTTTAGTATCACCGGCTGGCGGATTGGTTACCTTACGGCGAGCAGGCAGTGGATTCCTTCTATCGGCTACTTTCACGATCTCACTTATGTTTGCAGCCCTTCGCCGTTCCAGCATGGGGCGGCTGCGGGGCTGGTCGAACTGCCCGAGGCGTTTTATGCCGGGCTCGCCACTGAGTACCAACAGAAACGTGATCAACTTTGTGCTGCGCTCACGGATGCGGGGCTGACGCCTTCTGTACCCGAGGGCGCCTACTATGTGCTGGCCGACGTCTCGCGAATCCCGGGGGACACTGCGTATAAGAAAGCTCGCCAACTGCTGGCGGCGACTGGTGTGGCCGCTGTGGCGGGGACTGCGTTCTTTACTCAGGGGAGAGGAGAGAATATTCTCCGCTTCTGCTTTGGGAAGAAGCCGGAGGATCTGGACAGGGCCTGTGCGGCGCTACGTAGTCTCTAGTCCCCCCTCCCCCCCCTGGTGTTTCCTGTAAAGTATTCATTCATCACGACTTAGATTGATGCACGCTCAGTAAAGTATTCATTATTATTGACTTACAGGTAAAGTATTCATTTGAGGTAAGTTAGCAGCCAAGTCGACTCCTGAGCAGCATATTTAACTCTAATTACTAGTTTAAGGAATTGGGTGGAATTAATCGGCAGGGATGATCTCGTTTATCAGCAATAAGATGCGATCGATGAGCCCTTGACAGAATTTCGCCAGAGCACTGCGGCGGTTTGTTACTATGCTTCGCATGTTGACTCGCAGGGATTTTGGGAGCTTGATGGCGGCGACCTTAGCAACTGGTGCGCTGAAGGGACAGTCGCGGGATATGGACAAGGCAGCGGCACAGTTCTCTGTCATGATATGGACGCTGAGAGAGCGCGGCAGCTTCGAGGAGAATCTGGAGCAGGTTGCCAAGGCCGGCTACCATCATGTGCAGCTGGTGGGTGAGTTCAAGAAGTGGTCGGATGAGGATACTAGCCGTATCCTCGGACGAATGCAGGCGCTGGGAATCAGCGTGGATGCTACGGCGGGTATGACGAAGGGCTTTGCGGATCCTTCGGGCGGCGATGCATTTATCTCTGAGTTGAAGGGGTTCATACCGACGGCGCAGCGATTGAAGTGTGGCCAGATCATTATGCTTTCCGGGAAGAAGATTGAGGGTGTCCCGGCCAAGGACCAGCATGCCGCTTCCATCGAGAATCTGAAACAAGCTGCGGAGTTGCTGCATGCTGCGGGGCTTGTGGCTGTGATTGAACCGATCGATCGGCTGGAGAATCCGACGATCTATCTGAATGGCGTGACCGAAGCATTCGAGATCGCTCGCGCGGTGGGCAGCCCGAACGTCAAGGTGCTGTATGACCTTTACCACGAGCAACGTGAGTTCGGGAACCTTATCGAAAAGCTGGATAAGAATATCGATCAGGTTGGGCTCATACATGTAGCCGATGTTCCGGGCCGGCATGAACCAGGCAGCGGTGAGGTGAACTTCATCAATATCTATCGGAAGCTCGCGCAACTGAAGTACAAGGGCATGATTGCGATGGAGTTCTATCCGACTGGCGATGTGGTTGAGACGCTCCGGC
>DATDHL010000551.1:0-3505 GCA_036521575.1 Edaphobacter sp.
TTGCTTTATGGGGATTCAATCCAATCGCAGCTATTGTGCGCTGATTTGAGCGGAAGCGATGTGGGTGCAGTGTGCAGCATGCAAGTTGTCCTGCCAAAAAATCTACCACGCTTTTCCCCTACCCGCGGAGCGGGTTTAGTAGTGTGCCGGGCATGTTCAATAGCTAGGAGGTGCAAGTCCTCTACCCGACCTGATGGAGGTAAGGGTTAGCAATAACGCAAGGGCTACCGTCGTGAGGCGGGGTCTGAAGGAAGCGTGGAGCAAATGCGCGAGTCGATGGACAAGAACCGGATACAAGGCGTGAGCGTAGGGCGAGCGGGCTACTTACCGCGAAGCCCATATCCATCAAGTACGCGGAGCGTAGATCCGGCGGCAGTGCGCAGAAGGCGATTGAACTTACCCCGGGAGATCTGTCCTGTGTCGTTTCGGCGACTGAGGATGTCGCGAGGCAGCCTGACCGCAGGGCAGAAGTCAGCAGAGGGCAAAGTAGGCCATGTCGTCGGCAAGGCTATTGAGGCACTCCAAAGCCGAAAGGCGGAGTCAACAGATAGGCCAAGCCGGAAACGGTGGTTGAAGGTCCGAACGAGAAGAGAGGCAAGTAGGACATGAATCTCAACAGCGATATGCGGCAGAACATCCAGATCGAACTGGACTTTTCCTCGGCGTCAACGGGTGAAACCCGGCAAGCGGGAAGAGAAGAGAACGAATCGCTGCGGGCGATGCATGCACCCGAAAGCCCAGCTAGAACGGATCGACTGATGGAGGAAATAGTAGAACGAGAGAATCTGAAAGATGCATTGCGACGGGTTAAGGCTAATAAGGGTAGTCCGGGAATGGATGGGATCACCGTCGATCAACTCGAGGACTATCTGAAACAGCACTGGCCAGCTACTCGGGAACAACTACTAAGTGGGACCTACAAGCCAAAGCCGGTGAAGCGGGTAGAAATACCGAAGCTGGACGGCGGAGTGCGAAAGCTTGGCATTCCGTCTGTCCTGTGTCGCTTCATCCAGCAAGCGGCTATGCAGGTTCTGCAGCGGCAGTGGGACCCGACGTTTTCCAATCACAGCTACGGTTTTCGACCGGGACGACCGGCGCATCAGGCAGTAGCGCAGGCACAGCAGTATATTGCCCAAGGCTACGGCTGGGTGATTGATCTTGATTTGGAGAAATTTTTCGATCGGGTTAATCATGACAAACTGATGGCACAAATCGCTAAGCGCGTCGAAGACAAACGGCTGCTGAAACTCATCCGGGCATTCTTAACTGCCGGGGTGATGGAAAACGGGCTGATCAGCCCAAGCGTTGAGGGGACGCCTCAGGGAGGTCCTCTTTCACCCCTGCTCAGCAATCTCGTGCTTGATGCACTCGACCGGGAGTTGGAGCGCCGGGGACATCGCTATGCTCGTTACGCAGATGATTGCAACATCTATGTGCGCAGCGAACGTGCGGGTCAACGGGTGATGAAGAGCGTTACGCGCTTCATCACACAGCAACTCAAGCTCAAGGTAAATGAGGCCAAGAGCGCGGTGGCGCGTCCGCAGGAGCGAAAGTTTCTTGGATTCAGGTTCACCAGCGGTCCAGAGGTCAAACGGGCAATTGCACCGAAAGCCCTGGCCCGTTTCAAGGAGCGAATCCGGGAAATGACGCGACAGGCCAAGGGCGTAAGCATCGAGACGACAGTTAAGCGGCTGGCCACCTATATGGTGGGATGGCGCGGCTACTTCGGCTTTTGCGAAACTCCCGAGGTGCTGATCGGCCTTACTCGTTGGGTGCGGCTCAGGTTGCGATGCGCACTCTGGCGACAGTGGAAAACTCCACGTCGTCGCCGGGCCGCGTTGCTGCAACTGGGGGTTCGTCCGCAACTGGCTGCCAATACAGCCGGAAGTGGTCGTGGCCCCTGGTACCTGGCCCGCGCCAAAGCCCTTTCTGTCGGGCTTTCTAATGCTTACTTCCGGTCGATCGGTCTCCCTTCGCTATTCGACAACTGCTAGCGTAACTTCTCGAACCGCCGTGTACGGACCCGTATGCACGGTGGTGTGGCAGGGGTCGGCAGGTGACTGCCGCCCCTATGCCGATCAAATCGCCAACCCACTCATCGAACCAGATAGGTCCTCTTTTAATACAAGTAGTTTTGAGGAACTGCGATGACACCGCCTCCGTATCGCATATCAGGGGGTCATTCCATGAATCCCATGAGCCGTTTCGCTCTCTTCACCCTCTCCTTGATCGCCCTCGTAGCCATCGGTTCCCAACCCCGGCACGGCCTGCGCCTGAGTAAGTCCATGAAGGATATGTGCGTTTGCGTCCCGGCTCGGGCGGGATTAATCGCGAAGGCGGCAATTGCTAAGACGCAGGCACGGTCTGCGGAGCTATTTGCCTTGCAGGCGACCACTGGCCAGTAACAGGAACCGGTGCAATCGCCAACCCTTTTCGCCAAGTTGGTGAAAAATCGCTGAGTCTCCCACCGAGATTTAGTGATGAGGACGTGCAAGAGAACGTTTTGGCCCCGACGTTGCGCGAACGGAGCATTTCAAGATTCGTAGGTTCTGGGCCGCGGCACTTGATCGCCGGATGGGTCATTCAGAAGGCCGATAAAGAACAACCTCGAACGACTGCCTGTTGAGATGGTCATTCTCTAATCGGCACGGACTCAGGCCGAGGCACTGGTAAGACACTCAAGGAGGCACCATGACGTTGCTCATCTGGTGAGAACCTCAAATGACTCCATATGAATAGTGGCGAAGTGATGTTCTTTTCGCGACAAGATCAGCGAAATTTATCTGTGGACAATGACGCCGATATTGATAGCGACCGAAGTGCCCGCAATGATGCGTTTGTTCTGGCTGCGAAGGAATTCGGTACGAAACCAAACCTGACATCATCAATAAAGTAGTTATTTTCGACCTTGATTATAAAATCGATGGTTTTTTCGACCCGAAAAGATGGGGTTCGACCTAAAGCCGTGTATATTGGATTTCGACCAAGATGGCATATTATCGGCTGTTTTCGACCGAAAAGAGGAGTTTTCGACCGTGGCCGTTGAAAATAAGCCCCATAATAGCGATCACGCCGGGACTTTCCAGGAGAAGACGGTGCCGGCGGATACGAGGCTGGCCGGCTGGGCGGCTCTCGTTCAGACATTCGGCATCCAGGCCCCCGTCCGCCGACCGAACGCCGTATCCGGACAGCACGTCAAGGCGAGCCGCAGGGAGGAGAGGGGCTGGAACGTCTTCGACAAGCGGTACTGGCCCGGCGAGTCCTTCGGCGACCAGTTGGGATTCGCGCTGCGCCATGAAGACCTCGACCTGCTCGTCCTGAAACGGCTCTTCGAAGCCGTTCCGCGGGATACCGTCACTGCATTCGTACGCAGCGCCCCGACCGGCGCAACCAACCGGCGTGCCTGGTTTCTCTACGAATTCCTCACTGGCCGGACGCTCGACATTCCCGATGCGGAGGCGAGTTTCACGGATCTGCTGGACGACCGCCTTTATTTCACAGCGGC
>DATDHL010000552.1:0-4266 GCA_036521575.1 Edaphobacter sp.
GCACAATCCTGATGCGCTTGCCGATAGGAGACCAAATTGATCTCACGACGAACTGGCTTGATAGTGTTGTTCGTTATCACCGTGATCGTGGCTGTGGTCGACTTCATGTTGCCGCGGATTCCGCAGCCCCAGTCGTACCACCAGTTCGCGGACCAGCGGAGTCTTCTGGGCATCCCCAACTTTGGCGATGTCGTCTCCAATATTCCGTTCGCAATTTTTGGAGTGTGGGGTCTGATTTTTCTGCTGCGGCTAAAACCCGACCAGATCCCAGAACACTTTATTGATAAGCGGGAACGCTGGTTCTATCTGATCATTTTTGGAGGCATATTTCTTACTGCATTCGGCTCTTCGTACTATCACTGGGAGCCAGGTAACGCGCGGCTCGTATGGGATAGGTTGCCCATGACAATCGTATTCATGTCATTGGTAGCAGCGTTGATCGCAGAACGCATCAATTTACGTATCGGCCTCTGGTTGCTGCCAATACTCCTGCTGATAGGCGTAGGGAGCGTGCTTCAGTGGTACATAAGCGAATTGAACGGAGTTGGCGACCTGCGTTTTTACGCCACAGTGCAAGCCTACTCAGTCATATTTCTGTTTATGGCACTCCTGTTTCCTCCACGCTACACTGGCGGGTCAGATCTAGCGATTGTGGCGGGCTTCTACCTGCTCGCGAAGGTGCTGGAGACCCTTGATAAGACGATCTTCAGGTTGGGACACATAGTAAGTGGTCACACGCTGAAGCATCTCGCAGCGGCACTTGCAGGATATTGGATTCTGCGGATGCTACAACGGCGCCGTCCAATCCCAGAGACGGTTACGGTGCGAAATTAAAGAGTCGCGAACAACACGAATAGAAGATCCGAAATCACAGAACACGACCATCGTTAGTCCTGCATTTTTCTGTTTGTTTGAAAACGCATTTATCGATCTCTAAGGAGGCACCCGTGGCAAAGGTGGACTCAATATCGCTTTATCGCCGCAAATCATGCAGGCCGGTTCGAGTTTCTCGAAACTATGTCGCGGCTCTGCAGTTCAGCTTACTTCTCTGGATCAGCCTGCTGTATGTCCCCGGAGCGAACGCGTCTTCTCGTTTGAGCACAGATGTTGTCTACATGAAAAATGGAGACAAGATGACCTGTGAGATTCGTTCGCTTGCACAGGGCCAGCTAACCATTAAGCAGCCTTACGCCTCGACTACCGTAGTGCTTAACTGGGAGGAGATTGATCGTATCCAAACAAATCAGCCATTTGTCGTTATCGATACCGAGGGACATTCAATCAGCGGGCATATCGAGAAGGAAGCCAATGAAGATCTGGTTACCGTCATCGGCGCCAACACGCTGAAGATCCCACACAACGATGTGGTGAGCATTCAACAGACAGGAGAGACCTTTATACGGAGGATGCAGGGAAATATTGACATAGGAACCAACGTTACCCAATCTAACTCGCAAAAGAACCTGACGCTGCAGACCGACCTTGTCTATCAAGCTACAAAAAGTTACTTCTCACTTTCTGCCAGCTCTCAGGTAACAAGCCAACAGAAGACTAACAATACAAATGAAACATCCCTCAATAGCGAATACTTTTACCAGCTTCGCAAAGTCCCCTGGTATGGGGGCGGAATCGGGAACTTCCTTTCCAGTTCTGAGCAAAAGATCGATCTTCGTTCTACCTTCGGAGGAGCGATTGCGGTCCGGCCCATCTTTACGAATAAGACGAACCTGTCTTTCATTGGCGGCCTGGGCTATACCATTGAAAAAGATGCTTCGGATACGACTTCGACAGCAAGTACACATGCACTCGATGCTGCCGCCGCGGTCCAGTTTTCTACTTTTCGTTTCGACTCAACAACCTTCGATACGGTCGTCTGGGTATATCCAAGCCTGACTTCACCCGGCCGCGTTCGCATGACGCTCACTCAGGATGTGTATTACAAGTTCTACAAGGATTTCTATATCCGGGCGAGCTTCTTCAATAACTACGACAACCGTCCTGTCCAGGGAGCTCCCTCGAATAACCTCGGTATCACCTCCACCATCGGCTGGTCTTTTCGATAGCGGCTGTCGAGAAATACGCAACGTTCACTATTCCGATCCCGCAGCTGCCTTGCGTGTCAGAATCGTGTCGACATTGCCCTTATCCACCAATGCCACGCCCGTGTCGATGAGTGCCGGAAAGGGAGCAAAGGGATCCAGCGCATAGTCCGCCGCCAGCGGCTTCACGGGATAGTGATAGATATCATCCAGTGCCTTGAGCCCAAGAAACGCCATCGTGTAGGGCTTTTGTGAAACGGTTGAGTCGATGATTCCGTCCTTGATCTGTTGCAATGTGGTTTGGTCTGTATCCATGGCCACCACCAGTCTTCCTGGGTCTCCCTTGGCCTTGGCCCGCTTGACCGCCTCGCCTACGTCTCTGCCTGTGGCGGACTCGAGCGAGATAAACCCATCGATCCTCGCCGGGCCGGTTCTCGCCAGATACTCTTCGGCCTTGTCGAAAGCCGAGCCCGACTCTCCTTTGATGTCGAACACCTCCACAATCTTGATCCCCGGATAACCGGAGAGCACATCCCTATAACCCTTCAATCGCTCATCCAGGTTAGGTTGCCCAGGATTGGTAAAGAACACCACATTCCCCTTGCCGCTTAACTGCGCCGCCACACGATGACCGCCCAGCCGGCCCGCCTCAAGATTATTCGTGCCGATAAAATACAGCCGCTTGCTCTCCGGCGAATCCGAATCCATCGTGATCACCGGAATTCCCGCTGCGAGCGCCGCATCGATTTCGGGGGCCAGCAACTGAGAATTTGCTACCGACACAAGAATCCCTGCAGGCTTGCTTGCCACCACCTTGCGAAACTCCTCCACCTCGGCCTGAGGATCAAATGACGTTGGCCCCCGTACGTCGGTCGTAACACCATACTTAGCGCCAGCAGCCTGGAACCCTTCGGCGGCTGTCTTCCAGTAGGGCAGGCTGGTATTGGTGGCAATCAGGTAGTAGCGCTCACTCTTGCTGTGCCGCGAGCATCCTTCAAGAAGCGGAAGCACCGCCATAATCGCTAAGATGACGCCTTTGCTCCACATGCTCATCGTCAACCTCCAACGAGACATGCTGTCCGAATAATCCGGGGCCCCGATAAATCGGGCAGCAGTGCAGGGTATATTCCCTGCGGAGGCAAGATATTACTCCTGTTGTAGCAGCACTGGCACCAGGTTCCACTAAAATTAGAGAAGAATGGTTCTTCCCTTTGTCCGTGAGCTCCTTGCGGACCTTGAACACTCTGAAGCTTTTGAGCGTGTACGCCGCCACCTGAGCGGGGGCACGGGTCGCCGTCGTGTGTCAGGACTCACCGCAACTGCCCGCGCTCTCTACCTTCCGTACTTCGTCCGTGCTGCCGCTGCTCCGTCGGTGATCATCGTCCCCGACAACAAAGCCGCCGAGGCCCTCCACGCCACCATCCTGGCCGCCTGCGAGCTCACAGGAGCCCTTCCAGCCGAATCCGTCCTCCGCCTGCCTGCCCACGACGTCCTACCATTCGAAAATCTCTCGCCACACTCCGAGATCCAGGAGACACGCGCCTCGACCCTCTGGAAGATCAGCCATCCCTCCAATTCTCCGCGCCTCGTCATTGCTCCCGTAGAAGCGGCCTGCATGAAGCTCTTCTCCCGCGATTACTACCGCGCCCTTGCACTCCATTTGCGGCTAGGCGAAGAGCACTTTCCCGACATGCTCGTCGAGCACCTTCTCTCCGTCGGCTACACCCGCGTCGACGTCGTCGAGATGCCCGGCCAGGTCACCATTCGCGGCGGCATCATCGACGTCTACTCGCCGGAGCAGGACCGTCCCGTCCGCATCGATTTCTTCGGCGACGAGATAGAATCCATCCGCAAGTTCGACCCTGAGACCCAGCGCTCCTCCTCGCCGCTCGACGACACCCTTCTTCTTCCGCTGACCGAAACTCCCGTCACCGAAAAATTGCTCTCCGCGATCAACGCCCGCCTTACCCGCGCAGGCGCGGCAGGAGCAGCCCTCGAGGGCGGTGAAGAGCCCGTCGAGCTCCAGACCCACGTGGCCACGCGCACCGGCGAAGCCACTGTCTTCCCCGGCTGGGAGTTCTTCGCACCCGTCGCCGGAGCCAACCAGACCCTCCTCGACCTACTCGGTCCAACCACCCGCGTCTTCATCGAAGAACCTGCCATGGTCAAAAATCAGGGAGAACGCTGGTGGAACAAGGTCGAGCAGCGCCACGACCGCTCCGGCATC
>DATDHL010000553.1:0-1638 GCA_036521575.1 Edaphobacter sp.
GCCTGGCCGATCCACTTGCCCGCAAACGGCTCCGACCCGTACCACTGGCGCACGGCTGCATCAGCCGGTTTCTCGCCCATAGTCAGGAAGTCGCGGTAGATCTGCGACACATGCGGCAACACCGTTATCGGGTAACACTCAACGCTCATCGCGGGCCTTCGTCCTCAATCATTCTTACAGACCGCAGTCCCATTACCCAAAGCCGCGGATATTTTGTCGAATTTTCCGTGCATCTCCTTGGATGCCGTCGACACAACTCCCGATGCAGGATGATACCGTAGCCGTATGGCCGTCCCGTCAAAGAAAGCAAAGAAATCGAGCACGCCTTCTCCGCTATCCGTCACAAACTCTCCCGCAAAATCGAAGAAATCCACGAAAAAAGCTGTTCTGGTCTCCTCGAAGCTCTCTTACAAGGGGAAGGTCTTCAACGTCTTTACCGATACGGTGATTGAGCCCAGCGGGGTGACCAATGTGCGGGATGTCATCCGCCACAATGGCTCGGTCGTGATCCTTGCCGTCGATGAAAGCAAGAATCCCAAGGACCCCGAGATCATCTTTGAGCGGCAGTATCGGCATGCTGCCGGCCAGTTTCTTTACGAGCTTCCTGCGGGGCGCGTTGAGCCGAATGAGGCCCCTCTGGCCGCGGCGAAGCGCGAGATGATCGAAGAGACCGGCTTCCGCGCCAAACGCTGGACACTGCTGACCAAATATTTCGCCAGCCCCGGTTTTCTGGGCGAATGGATGCAGATTTACCTGGCTCGTGACATCCGCGAAGGCACATCCCAGCCCGAGGCCGACGAGCAGATCGAGGTCTTCCGCATTCCCCTTTCAGAGGCCCTGGCCCTCGTCGCCGCCAATAAAATTCACGACGGCAAGACGCTGATCGGCCTTATGCTCTACGACGCCGCTCGTCGTGCCGGCAAATTGTGAATAACTGGTGACAGACGATTTACAAACCTGAGACATTGCGAGAAAACCCCAGCCGCAACTTCTGCGTCACAGTGAGTTGAGAGGTGTCGATTCCGATCGGCGCAGCTCGACAACGACAGCTAAGGGAGTTGGGCACGTGGCACAATACAAGGGAACAGTGAAGTGGTTTAACAACGCAAAAGGGTACGGTTTCCTCGGTCGCAACGAGGGTGCCGACGTATTCGTCCATTACACATCCATACAGCGTGAAGGCTACAAGAGCCTCAAAGAAGGCGATGAGGTCGAGTTCGACATCATTCAGGGCGCCAAGGGCCCACAGGCCGATCAGGTAGCCCGCATAGCTCATTAGTCTGCTGCTCTTCCCAGGCTCAGGACACTCACGAACGGTGCATCACGCTCTGACAGGTGCGTGTGCGCCGTTTTCGTTTGATGTTGCATACTGTCCATGAGCCAGGGTTCCCTTTTTATGGACAACATTACGATCGCTCGCATCCTCGACGAAACCGCCTCCCTCCTCGAGATCGATTCAGCCGACCCCTTCCGCATTCGTTCGTATCGCCGCGCCGCCGAGGCCGTCGAGCAGCAGACGACCCAGCTGGCGACTCTCGCCACCCCTGAGGCCGACCCTAAAGGGCTCCTCAGTATTGCGGGGATTGGGAAAGGCATGGCCGCCAACATCGTCGCTATCGTCGCAACGGGTACGATGCC
>DATDHL010000554.1:0-1526 GCA_036521575.1 Edaphobacter sp.
CTGCATCGCTCCCGGCACTGTGCAAACTCCGTTCGTCGAAGGCTATCTCGACAAATACCACGCACACGAGAAGGAAAAGGTCCGCGCCGAACTCGTCGCCCGCCAACCCATAGGCCGCCTCGGAACCCCGGAGGACATCGCATCCCTCGCCCGCTATCTCTGCTCATCCGAAGCGGAGTTCATCAACGGTGCCGTCATCCCGATCGACGGCGGGTGGACAGCGGCGTAACCGTATCAATTTACTTACACTAACGAAACTGACGAAAGGGAAGCCGCCACTTGAACGAAATTCTCATTACTAGCGTCCGCGTTATCGACCTGCGCTTCCCCACATCCCGCGACCACATCGGCTCCGATGCTGTCAACAAAGACCCCGACTACTCCGCCGCCTATTGCATCCTCGAAACCAATTCCGAATTCGAAGGCCACGGGCTCACCTTTACCCTGGGCCGCGGCACAGACCTCGTCGTTCAGGCGGTCCGCTATCTCTCACGCTACGTGGTCAACCGCACACTTACCTCCATCACGGACGACCTCGGCGCCTTCTCCCGCCAACTCACTGACGACACGCAATTCCGCTGGCTAGGTCCTGAAAAGGGAGTCATTCATCTCGCGACCGGCGCCCTCATCAACGCCGTCTGGGACCTCTATGCCCGCGCTGAAAACAAGCCTCTCTGGCAGCTCCTGGTCGACATGGAACCGGTGCAACTCCTAAAAGCCGTCGACTTCCGCTACATCGATGATGCAGTCAACCCCGAAGAGGCCCTCGATCTTCTCAACTCTCGTCGCGAAGGCCAACAGGATCGCCTCGCTCTCCTGCAAAAAGAAGGCTACCCTGCCTACACCACCTCTGTAGGCTGGTTTGGCTATAGCGAAGAAAAGATTCGCCGCCTCTGCCACGAAGCCCTCGCCGAAGGCTGGACACACTTCAAGCTCAAGGTCGGTGGCGATCCCGCCGAAGATCTCCGCCGAGGCCACATCGTCCGCGAAGAGATCGGCTGGACAAACAAGCTCATGGTCGACGCCAACCAGAAGTGGAGCGTCCTCGAAGCCATCGACCGCACCCGTCAACTCGCCGAGCTTAAGCCCTACTGGATGGAAGAGCCCACCAGCCCCGACGATATTCTCGGCCACGCTCGCATTCGCCGCGAAGTCCCCGAAGTCCGTATCGCCACCGGCGAACACTGCCACAACCGCGTTATGTTCAAGCAGCTTCTCCAGGCCCAGGCCATCGACGTTCTTCAGCTCGATAGCTGCCGCGTGGCCGGCGTCAACGAGAATCTTGCCATCATTCTTATCGCCGCCAAATTCAAAATCCCCATCTGCCCCCACGCCGGCGGTGTAGGTCTCTGCGAGTACGTCCAGCATCTCTCGGCCTTCGATTTCCTCTCTGTCTCGGCCTCTCTCGAAGACCGCGTCATCGAGTTCGTCGACCATCTGCACGAGCACTTCCTCACACCCGTCCAGATCCGCAATGGCCGATATATGCTACCCACAGCCCCCGGCTACAGCATCCAAATTAAAGA
>DATDHL010000555.1:0-5053 GCA_036521575.1 Edaphobacter sp.
AGTTACGGCCAACTCTATGGATTATCGAAGCACAGACGTACCGGCAAC
Organism: Edaphobacter sp.; assembly: GCA_036521575.1. GTDB lineage: Bacteria > Acidobacteriota > Terriglobia > Terriglobales > Acidobacteriaceae > Edaphobacter. The sequence continues at coordinate 49 of DATDHL010000555.1, forward strand.
TCACGCTTCGGAGCATTGACCTGAGAGCGTAGTCGCGGTATATTCAAAGAGCGGGGTGGAGCAGCCCGGTAGCTCGTTGGGCTCATAACCCAAAGGTCGTAGGTTCAAATCCTACCCCCGCAACCAATAAGCAAGATCGAGGAGCAGATAAGCAATTTAGACCGCTCTTGAGCCGATTGAAATCGAATAAAGGCCACCTCTAGATGGTGGCTTTTTCTGCGTTTGGAGTAATTCAGAGGAAGTGAGCGGTGATGGCGTCAGCGATCTTGCAATCCAGAGATGGGCGAGCCAGAAGCCAGTCGTACCGGATGCACAAGCTACATCTGCCGGAGCGTCCGAACATCCGCCTATGCCCTCCTTCTCAGCATTTCCACAACTTTGGCATTTGCCGGTCGGCCAACTTCTGCGGGAGACTTTCCGTCGTAGCCGATTGTTGTCTTGAGATCCTCATGGCGCATCAAGGTACGCTGCTCCTCAAGGCTGATCTTGAGTTCCCGCATCATGGCGCGGTAGGTGTCACGCGTCGAGGATTGCCGACTCGTCCGCTTGCCCCACGTTCTGCCTCGTCCACATCCGCATCCGGCTCCGTGGGTGCCTGAGTTCGATCTTGATGACAAGCTCTGGTATGTCTGTGTTCACTACCTCTGAGATACGAGCAGCAACAGTCTTTGCATGTGCGCTCGCGCTCTTACCGATTGCACTGACCGATTCCTTACTGACAGATTCTTGACCGATTCTTCCTATATAGGAGACGTCAATATCTCCCCGAGCTGGCGTAAATGACTCCTCATCGTTGGCGTCAATGTCTCCTCTGAGGAGTCCTAATGTCGGTTTTGTCTCCTCCTGTAGAGGAGTCGGTGTGTCTCCCCTATCAATTCCCTCGTCGCCTCCCCGTCCTACGCTCAGAGGAGTCTTTGCGTCTCCCCTGCTAATGAGTTCCTTTATAAAGGCAACCTGTACGGTGTAATTGCTCGAAGACCTGCCTTTTCCTGCCGTGCGCGAGATGTATCCCTTCTCTATGAGGGTGGGGATGATTCTCTGGACTTGACGCTCTTGGAGGCGCGACACTTCAGCGATCAGCGCCCGCGAGGGGTAGCAGTCGTGAGTATCGTTGTGCGCGTACCGGCAGATGGCGACGAGCACAGACTGTTCGCTCTGGGAGAGCCCAGAGCCACTCCTTAGCAGCTTCTTTAGTAATCCGAACGGAGCGACCAAGGCGAATTACATCAGGGCCCACACCCTGGGCTCTCATGGCGTGAAAATGGCGCGGGCTGATCCGTGCGAACTCGCAGAACTCTTTGATGGTGTAGATAGTGCCTCCGTGACACGTCTGGCTGAATAAACCCTTTGCAGGGGTCCACACTTTTCGTGCACGTCGCACTAGTGAATACTCTAGAGATGGTTGTTACGAACAGATCCTCGCATCCCGGATCATATCTGTGCAGAGAAAAAACAACGCTCTGGTGGTCTTCGGGCAGGAAAGAGTTTGGGAGGATGTTCGGTGCTAGTCAGGCAGTTGTATCAAATTGGGAAAAGGAAACTGATAAGCCCAGTCCGCCGATATTGGCGCGTATGGCAGGTCTGACCATCGATCCTGATTTGACCCAGGTTTTCATATCTCACTCATTCCAGCATGGACTCTAACATTGTTGCAAAACTGAAGGACACGCCCTCACCCACGAATCGGACGATAAAAGCCTTCGGGAAGTTACGGAGCCAGGTTGCGTTGGCGATGGGCTTGTCGTGGCGACGTCTCCCTTTGTGCAACCTTCTACCATTCATCTTTGCGGTTGTGCGGACGTGCTGGGTGACGTGACCACCGGCGGCGCGTCTTCGTGCCTATTCTTCACAGCCACCGGCCCATTGTTCAAGACGCGTTCCACTAGAAGTTGATGCGAGCCGAAAGCTGTAGGCTGCGTCCTCCGCCCACACCATTTACACTCCCTTGTCCGCTGCCAAGCGTGCTCGTTACCGTGCCGAAGCTGCTATTCGTCGTTGCGCAGCAGTTATTGCTCGTGGGATTGGCGAACTGCGGCGTGTTGCTCAACTGGAATGCATCAAACCGGAACTCCCCAGAGGTTTCCCGGAAGAGCGGGAAGTTCCTGAAGATGGAGATATTGTCCTGGATGTAACCAGGCCCCCGGAACTGGTTCCTTCCCGTGTTGCCCACGCCAACGTTCTGCGCTGTGCAACCCGATGTTGGACATCCGCTGGGAACGGAGAAAGCAGTTGGATCAAACCAATGATTAGCCGAGCCTACGGCACGGGATACATGGTAAACGCCTGTCAGGTTTCCAGTCTGCGTCGTTCCAGGCGTGTTGAGGTTTGCCCCGTTCGTTGCGACTGTAAACGGGAGACCGGAGACTACGGAAATGATTCCCGCGATCCTCCAACCACCCAAGACGTAGGAAGCAAACCCTGAATTAAGCATCGTGTGGCCACGACCAAAAGGAAGTTCGTAGGTAAAGCTCTGCTCGTAGTTCAGGGTGCGGTCAAAGTCCAGCGGAGCATAATTTCTGCGCCCGCCAATAAAGAAGAGTAGACCGCCATTATCGGGGCTACCTGCCGGTCCGGTGTTCGCGATGTAACCCATCGCTTTGCCCCATGTAAACGCGGAAGTGAAGGCGAGGCCGTTAGAGAAGCGCTTATTCAGCTGGGCCTGTAGGGCCTGATAGTTGGAAGAGAAAGGGAGATAGTACTGATTGGTTGCGGCCGTGCGTCCGAAGGCAATATTTTCAGGACTTGACGCTGCGCCACCCCCATAGGTGCTGGGCACGTTGATGTTCTGGGCTCCTGAGATATCTACACCGTGGTTCGCAACATACGCGATCTGCATCGAGACATTGCCACGGAAGGCCTGCTGCACCGCTACATTCCAGGACATTGCGTAGGGATTTTTATAGTTAAGGGGAATGTAGAAGTACGTTTGACTCCTAAGTTGGGGGGTGTTGGCGGGAATGATTCCATTGGATGGAATTGGAACCGGAACAGGAGCTGGGAAGCCCGCCTGGAAGGTAGCCACTGTCACTCCATCGGCGAGCACCGCAGCCGTAAACGGACTGGAGCCGACCAGGCCATAGCTGTTGTTTGCTCGGATGGGGTAGTTGTAAGCGTAGACGTTATCGGGAAAAGGCGTGTAGCTCATACCAAACCCTCCGCGAATCACAGTCTGTTCGGTGGCGCGGTAGGAGAAACCAGTTCGTGGCGCGAAATAGCGATATCGCGTCTGCATCCCCAGATTCGAGGGATTGCCGCCCACGCCTGCGATTACAAGCTGGTTGGCGACAGGGTCATAATTGGAGAAGCCACCTGCGCTTTTTGGAGTGGCGGGAGGATAGAAATCCCACCGCACGCCAAGATCCACCGTCAGCTTCGAGGTGGCCTGCCACTTATCGCTTGCAAAACCAAAGAGCCACCACTGACGGTAGGCTGGGAAGTAAGTATTCAAATCGCGGCCTACTTGGCTCGGGAGATCCAACAGGAAGCTCGCGATGTCATTAGCAATGTTTGTCTTTGCGCGCGAGTCCGATGTCTGAACATCACTAAACGTAAAGACACCGCGCGGACTGAAGGTCTGATCCTGAAGCAGATCATCTCGCACGCGCCGCAGGTCTACACCTGCTTCCACCGTGTGGTTGTGGATGATCTTCGTCCAGTTGTTCACGAAGTCGATGTTCGATTCACCGCGGATCCAAGGCACAGAGGCGGAGTAGCCGATCAACGTCCCCGTAAAGCCGCCATTAATCGTCAGACCGACTTGGCCGCTCGTAAACTGGTCGAGGTTTACACCCGGAATTCCCAGCGTGGTCGCGTCGTTCGAACCATAGTTGCTGGGCCTGGCATTGTTGTGAAGGTGAGCCACGCCAAAACGGACCGCAGTAAACAAGGTAGGTGAAAAGACATGGTCGTAATTTACGCCGAAGCTGTACGAATTCTGCGCACCGGTCCCTTGGAAGCCACCGCCCGCAGGTCCCCCAAGGAATGAACCAAAGGCTGGAGCCTGGAAGGTATTAACACGCTGATAGCTATAGCGCCCGCTCACATGGTTCCTTTCATTGAGCGTAAAGTCGATCTTCGTGTCGAAACTGTCTGTCGACTTCGTAAATGGGAGGTTTGTCGTGTAATTGTTAGTTGGCGCAGACAACGGCAGTGTAGAGTTTAGCCTTCCATACTGGGCTGCAGCTGCGTTCACCTTCTGCAAGATTGACAGCGAAACACCATTTACCTGGCTGAACGGAATCTGGTTATTCCCGAAGGGCGTACGCGGATGCGCCGCCGTACCATCGCCTGTGGTCGGATCGAAGATCTGCCCAGTCTGGAAGAGACCGGCTTGAGCGCCCAGTGTAGAACTCAAATCGATAAAACCCTGAGCGTTCGGCGTGTAGTATCGGGAATCTGGAATCGTGAATGTGCTTCCGATCGACTCATGATCGGAGGTGTGTGTATAGTCACCAAAGAAAAACAGCTTGTCCTTCAGGATCGGACCGCCGATCGCACCTCCCACATTGTTATAGGAGAGATGCCCCAATGGGCCGCTGAAGTAGGACCGCGCATTCGCCGCACTGTTCTGGATAAAATAAAACACCGATCCGTGAAATGCGTTGGTGCCTGACTTCAACACCACATTCGTTACAGCGCCCATGGCGCGTCCGAGCTCAGCGGAGAAGTTGTTCGTCGAGATATCAACTGACTGAATCGCTTCCGCCGACGGAATGATGATCTGCAGCAGACCCGTGCGCTCATCGTCATCGATGCCTTCGATCTGGTATAGATTGCTCTGGCGCGGCATGCCATTCACTTGAGTCTGCAGCGAACTCTGCGCGTTGAAGAACTGAGAATGTTGGAAGGTAGCTGGCGATGTTCCCGGGACAAGATTCAATAGAGACTGGAAGTTGCGATTGGTGCTCAGCGGCAGGTTCGCGATATCGTGCGTCTCGAGCTTTGTGCTGATGTCGGCCCGGTCAGTTTGGAGCAGTGGAGGAGCGGCCGTTACCAAAATCTCTTC
>DATDHL010000556.1:0-3531 GCA_036521575.1 Edaphobacter sp.
GGCAACTTCCAGCCGCGCGTCTCGCTGGCCTATCGTCCCTTCAACGACACGAAGACCGTCATCCGCGCGGGCTTCGGCATCTACACGATGACCAACCTCGGGCCGCTCTCGTTCAACAACAGCGGCAACCCTACGTCGAACCTCCACACCTACTCCAACACCGCCGTGACCGATGCCACAGGAACCCATCCGTTGATCCAGTTTCCGCGGACCACGCCCACCACAGTAGGCGTCCAGTACGGCGGCGGCGGGCTCGACCAGGGCGTCGATCCCAACTACCGCGATCCGCAGTCGAACCAGTGGAGCCTCACCATAGAGCGTCAGCTCAACGAATCCACCTCGCTGCGAGCCAGCTACGTCGGTATGCACACCTACCGGCTAAACGTTACCGAAGATCTCAACCAGATCGCCGCAAGCACCACACCCTACGCGACAACGGCTGCGAGTCCCTACGTCGATCCACGCGCTCCGTATCCCAATTGGACGACTCTCTACAGCACGTTCAACGCAGGCAAATCAAACTACAAAGCCCTCGAACTCGAGATGACGCGCCACATGGCCCGCGGCCTCTACTTCAACGCAAACTACACGCTCGCAAAGAACCAGGCCGACAACCAGGGCGATGCGCCAAGCAGCTTCGCGGGTGAAGTGAACTACGGCATCCCCATCGCGGATCGCTTCCACATCACACAAGACTACGGCAACGTCCAGGGCACGCGCCGTCAACGCGTGCTGCTCAGCGGCGTCTACCAACTTCCGTTTGGCTCGGGCCGTCAGTTCATGACCGGCGGTGGCTGGATGAGTCAAGTCTTCGGCGGCTGGGATGTAACCAACATCACTCTACTCGAGACCGGCCCCCGGCAGACGCCAAGCATCAGCGCCTCGGCGGACCAGTCCAACACCAACGTCGCCAACCGCGGAGCGATCCTGCGTCCGGATGTCGTCTCAACAAACTACTATGCGGGACAATCGCGAGCGCAGTACTTCAACCTCGCCGCCTTCGCGCCAACACCAACGGGAGCAGGCCGCTTCGGCAACGCTGGCGTCGGCATCCTGCAAGGCCCCGGGACTGCGGCCGTCAGCCTCGGGCTAGCCAAGTCGTTCCCCATCACCGAACGACTGCACGCGCGCTTCGAATCCACCTTTACCAATGTGCTGAACCATACCAACTTCGCGCCGCCCGCAACGGCAATCGACAGCCCTTCAACCTTTGGAGCATTGATCGGCCCGCAGACCGCAGAGAACGCAGGCAATCGCACCGGCCAACTGGCACTCCGGCTCGACTTCTAACAACAAGCCGCAGAAACAACATGGGGCGGGAAAGCGATATGCTCTCCCGCCCATGCTTTTTTGAATCAGCAAATACCGAATCTACTTACGCTTCCACCGGACCCCGTCCTTCGAATCTTCAAGCAGGATGCCCTTCGCCAACAGCTCGTTACGAACCGCATCGGCGCGTGCGAAGTTGCGAGTCTTCTTAGCCTGCGTGCGTTCGGCGACCAACGCGTCAATCGCCTCATCGCTCAGCGCCAGCGTAGCCACCAGCGAAGCATCCGCCTCACCGATACGCCCCTCCGCCTCAGCCCACGCGATCGCAGCGCGAGTGATGAGAGTGTCGTTGTCCTCGAGCACCGCGAAGACCCCATCGAACAACGCCATCACTTTCAGAATCTCCGTGGCGTTATCAGCCCGCAGAGTACCCGCATCAGCAGCTGAATTCGCGGCACGCACAAGATCGAAGATCGCCGCCCGCGCCTCAGCAGTGTTCAGATCGTTGGCCAACGCCGCGGTAAACTCTGCACTCGCCTTAGCCGTGGCTGTTGCAATCTCCGGATTCAGCCCCTCCGGGAAGCCGCCCTTCAGCATCCGCTGATGGAACGTCCGCAACCGCTCAACAGCATTAGTCGACTCTGTCAAACTTTCGAACGTAAAGTTCATCTGGTTGCGATAAGGCACCGAGATCAACAAAAACCGTATCGCCGAAGCGCGATGGCCCTTCAACAACAGATCGCGCAGCGTATAGAAATTGCCCTCCGACTTCGACATCTTCCGGCCTTCCACCAGCAGGAAGCGCACATGCATCCAGTGCCGCGCGAAGGTGTGTCCCGTGGCCGACTCCGACTGCGCAATCTCGTTCTCATGATGCGGGAACATCAAATCCTCGCCGCCAGCATGCAGGTCGAACGTCTGCCCCAGAAACTTCATCGCCATTGCGGAGCATTCGATGTGCCACCCAGGCCGTCCCGCGCCAAGCGCCGTATCCCAGCTCTGCTCGCCTGGCTTCACAGCCTTCCACAGTGCGAAGTCGCGCGCGGCGTCCTTCTCATACTCATCCACATCGACGCGCGCCCCGTCCTCGATCCCCTCAAAGTCCTTCTTCGAAAGCTTGCCGTACTCCGGAAACCGATGGATCCGGAAGTACCAGCTTCCATCCTCGGCCTGATACGCAATGTCCTTTGCCGCCAGCGTCTGGATCAGCGCCACCATGTCGGGAATACAGCTCGTCGCCCGCGCAATCTCCTCCGGCCGCTCAATTGCAAGTGCGTCCGAGTCCTCAAAAAACGCCCGCTCGTACTTGGCCGTGTACTCCCCAATCGGCACTCCAGCCGCGGCAGCATTGCGGATGATCTTGTCATCCACATCGGTCACGTTCATCACGTACTCGATCGCCATGCCCTGTTGACGCATAAACCGCCGCAGCACATCTACATGCAGAAATGTGCGGAAGTTCCCGATATGTCCGTAGTCGTAGACGGTTGGGCCACAACAATACATGCGAAGCGCCGGAGCGCCCACTGGAGTCAGCGGCTCGATCTTCCCGCCCAGAGTATTAAAGAGTTCCATCGTTGCCACGTGCGCTATAGACCTGCCGCAGCCGAGCACGTAGCGCGGTGCAGACTGCTCTCCCTTGGAATTCCCTGTTGATTTTAGCTGATGCCCGCCCGCTTTCGGCGACTGAGCCCCGCTTTACCACTGCCCAAGCCGCAACTGCGGGGTCGCCCCCAGCTCTTCACCAGCAAAATCCCCGGCCACAAACTTAGGCCACGCCGCCGCAGCAATCATCGCCGCATTGTCCGTCGAGAGCGCCAGCGACGGAAAAGCCACGGGCAATCCGCGCTTATCCGCCTCAGCTTTGAACCGGCGCCGAAGTTCGCTATTCGCCGCCACACCACCCGAAACCACTACTCCACGCGCCCCAAACGTCTCCGCCGCAGCGAAGGTCTGGCGAAGAAGATTCCCCACTACCGCATACTGGAACGAAGCAATCAGGTCGAGCGTCCCAGCATCGCACAACGCGGCCACCTCATCCGAACTCGGCTTCAGCCCCGGCTCCGCGGCAAGCGCCCCCCGTCGAGCCTCGATACTCTCGCGCATGTGGTGCGTCTCGACATAGCGCAGCACAGCTGTCTTGATGCCGCTGAACGAAAAATCAAAGCTAGGCCCCGAAGTCGCTGCAGGAGCCTTCTTGTTCGGCAGCGAAATCCCCTCGCGATGAGCCCGCGGCTTGATCTGCCCGAACTGAAACGGCAC
>DATDHL010000557.1:0-2645 GCA_036521575.1 Edaphobacter sp.
CCGAAGCTTAGCGACTGACGTGGCGTTAGCTTCATCCAGTGACCGCCTGGAAGGATCTGGGTAGTGGTTTCGACCACATCTTCCTGCCGCTGTGCGCCGCCGAGAAGGCTGATCTTAAAGCTGGAGACGATACGGAGACCGGTGCGGACATCGGCGCGAACGATGACATAGCGACTATTGGGTGATGCGCCCAAGGGCGCGCCTTTTATGCTGCTGCTAGCACCATGGGTGTCGACCGTGAGCGGTGTTGTACGGGAAGACACAGCAGTAGCATCGTCCAGTCGGATATAGAGGACTGGCGTGTCGACGTGGATTTGAATGGCGGCTTTCTCACCCTTGATCTGCACGAGTTGATGGGAGCTTGAAAGGGGATTGATCGCGGCTCGGACAACATTGTGACCTGTGTTCCGGTTCAGATCACCCTCGGTTTGACCCAGTGGGACGAGCTCGGGAGTGTCCTGATAGTTGTCCAAGATGAGTGTGCTTTCCTGCTCAGGAAGGCGCAGGTCTTTTGCGACCTCAGGCGTCAGAGCAGCGCGATCGGCTTCTTCTTTGAGCAACTCGGGATCGATCGGGGCCGATTGCGAAGAGCCTGATTCGCCGTCGCTTTTGGCGGGGGCAGCGTGTTGCTTCTCCCAACGACGTGTGGCCTCAAAGTCGACGAGGTCGGCCGGAATCTCTTCCTCAGCGCCGCCGCGTTCGGCGCTGACGTAGCGTACTACGCTGCCAACGACGCGATAGCTCATGATGATCTGGTAGCTGCCGTCCTTTAGGATCAACCGCGTACGATGCGGGTTCGTGGCAGGGTCGAGAGGTGGCAGGGGCTTCTGGCTTTGGGCTGCGGCAGAGGCGAACGACAACACGGAGACAGCTACCGCAGCCACCAAAAGAAGATGCGCAAGGGCAAACTTTGTGGGCTGCTGCTTCGTCTTACCTTCAGGCTCTTTTCTTTTGTTCATCATAGAGACCGGTTTTTGCCAGTTTAGTGCATCTCGTTAGACGTGCACGCAGTTAGTAGGAGAGATAGGCTTTTGGTCTCTCCCCGCAAATGTGCAAAACTGGTAACAGCATCATGAATGAATGCATACCCTCTTCCAACCCGGAGGTAGCGAACGGCAGCGGCCCACGTGGCTTCGGCTGATTGCGGTTCTGTGCGTTCTGGTCGTCTGCATCATGAGCACGGTACTAGCGTGCCATACCCATGCTGAGTTCTCCGCACAGAAGCAGAACTCGCCGCATCATAATCCGGCTACAGACGATCATTGCCCGCTTTGCGTCGCGATGCACTCGGCCCTGCCGGTATCGTTGCACGTAACCCCTGAGCCAATGCTGCAGATCCAGGCCCTGGACTCTGTCGCTACAGATGCGCGACGGATCTTCCGGTGGCGATTCGAGATGGCCAGCCGCCCGCCTCCCACTCATAAGCTCTGCGCTTAGCCCTCCCTCCAGGTTCCAGAAAGCTTCGAACAAATTCGTCAGTCTTTCCAACCTGTCTCGCGTGTTTTCGGACGCGGTAGCAATTTTTCAGCACGATGCTCATTAGAGCTCGACAGGAGTTATTTCATCCTATGCGCGGACTCATTTTTACCCGATTTTTCTCGTTTGTGTTCGCTTTGATATTGCTCGGCGGCGCTGCGTTGGCGCAGGGAACGGCCGGCAATATCACTGGCGTCGTGACCGACGCAACGGACGCCGTGGTCTCCAATGCAATGGTGACCCTCGTCAATCCCATCAGCGGACACGCGCAGACGACCCAAACCGATGCAGCCGGTCAATTCCACTTTAGCAATCTGCCGTTCAACCGCTATCACATCTCCGTTGAGATGCGGGGCTTTCAAACCGGGACACAAGATGCCGTCATCCGTACCGCGGCCACGACAACTGTGAACTTTAAATTAGCGATCGCCTCGAGCGACGAGGTCATCAGCGTGAAAGCGGACCCTGACGATATGGTGAGTGGCGACCCGGTCTCCGCTACAGCGGTCGACCGCAATTTATTTTCGCGGCTTCCAACCGAGAGCATGGCTGCGCCTTTGAGTTCGCTGGTAACGCTGAGCACACCGGGAATTGCATCCGACTCTAACGGCTTGTTTCATCCGATGGGGGAACATGCTGACACCACGTACTCCATCGACGGCCAGCCGGTGAGCGACCAGCAGAGCCGCGTCTTCGGCAATCAGCTTTCGGTCAATGCGATCCAGTCGATCAACGTGGTCAACGGCATAGCTCCGCCGGAGTACGGAGACAAGGCATCGCTGGTTGTGCAGACCACGACACGTTCAGGGCTAGGGCAGTCCCATCCAACGGGGACGCTCTCGTTTGACTATGGCTCCTTTGGCACAACGAATGGGAGCGCGGCGGTTGGATTCGGAACGCCTCGCTTTGGAAACTTCGTAACCTTCGATGCTGTGGATAGCGGGCGATACCTGGACACTCCGGAAGATCGACCGTTGCACGCCCACGGCAATAATGAGAATTTCTTCGATCGCGCCGACTATCACCTGACCGATGCCGATTCGCTTCAGTTGAACGTGGGGCTATCGCGAAGCTGGTTTCAGAATCCCAACCAGTATGATCAGCAGGCTGCGGGACAGGACCAGCGCGGTCAGATCTTCACGTATAACGTGTCGCCTTCGTGGACGCAT
>DATDHL010000558.1:0-2641 GCA_036521575.1 Edaphobacter sp.
TTCTTCGCACTGGTGAGCTGTCGCATCATGAGTTCGGCGATCTGGGTCAGATCCGCGAACTGCCGGAAGTCCAGATCGCTCGGGCTGTAATCGGGAGACAGGATCTCCATCCGATCTACCGACTGCAGGCAAAAATGACCAAGCACGCTTGCGAGATACACCCCCGTAGAGTCGCAAATCTGCGCCCACCGCTTACTTCCTATCACTTCGTGGAGATGTGAGGCCCAGAAGTTAAGGGCTCGCTCTTCCGTGACACCATACAGCTCCTCAAAATCGTGAGTAGAAGGCATATCCGTCCCCCCACCTGGTTTTCCCAACAATATGCCCTATTGTTATCCCGTTTTCATTTTAGGTGTGGGAATGTTTCATTGCCTGCCGCATCCAACTAAGTACCTTCGCCGTTTGTCGATTTGAGCTTGTTGATGAGTATTTCGAGCAACGGCTGCTGGCTTTTGAGAATTCGCTCGGCAGCTTCGGAGAGAGAGAACCAAGCTCCGCGGTCGACTTCGGGAAACTGGATGAGGCGGCCGGAGTGGGGTGGCCACTTGAGTTGGCAGAGGTTGCTGGTGAGCTGCGCGGGGTCGCAGTCGCCCTCGAAGGCCCAGGCGGAGACGAGCTTCCCGCCAGATTGCCGGATGGTACCAAGATCAATGAAATTGTCGGATGGAGTGATGCCGGTCTCTTCGTGGAACTCGCGGATGGCAGCGGCGAGGGGTTGCTCGGATTCGTCGTATTCGCCCTTGGGGATGGTCCATGCGCCGAGATTTTTTTTGGCCCAGAGCGGGCCACCGGGGTGGACGAGGAAGACCTCGATCTGTTGGCTCCGGCGGCGGTACATCAACAGGCCTGCGCTGCGCTTTGGCATGGAATTACCGGAGACAGTTCAGTAGACGGTACCTTCGAGGATGCGCAAGAGGTATTGCCCGTAGGTGCTCTTCGAAATTTTCGAAGCGAGTGCCCGTAGTTGGTCCGCGTCGATGTAGCCAAGCCGATAGACGATCTCTTCCGGGCAGGCTACCTTCAATCCTTGCCGCTTTTCGATGGTATGGATAAAGGTACCGGCCTCGAGGAGCGAATCGTGCGTGCCCGTATCGAGCCACGCGATTCCGCGACCGAGAACCTCAGTACGGAGCTGACCGTGTTCGAGATACCAGCGGTTGACGTCGGTTATCTCCAGTTCGCCGCGAGGTGACGGCTTAAGACCTTCAGCGACGCCGACGACCTGCGAGTCATAGAAATAGATTCCGGTGACGGCATAGCGAGACTTCGGTTTAGCGGGCTTTTCCTCAATCGAGATGGCGCGACGTTCGGCATCAAACTCAACGACTCCATAACGTTCGGGATCGAGCACGGGATAGGCGAAGACAGTCGCACCCTGCTTGTTGAGGGCCGCCTGTTGCAGCGTCTTCGCGAAGTCGTGGCCATAGAAGATGTTGTCGCCCAGGACGAGGCAACAGGGTTCGCCCGCGAGGAACTCTTTGCCGATAAGGAAGGCCTGCGCGAGGCCGTCGGGTGAAGGCTGGACGGCGTACTTGAGTGTGATACCCCACTGCTCGCCGGTACCAAGAAGCTGCTCAAAGCGCGGCGTGTCTTCAGGGGTTGAGATGACGAGTATCTCGCGGATGCCCGCCAGCAGCAGGGCCGAGAGCGGGTAATAGATCATCGGCTTGTCATAAACCGGAAGAAGCTGCTTGCTGACCGTCTGGGTAACGGGATGGAGTCGGGTGCCGGAGCCGCCTGCGAGGATAATTCCCTTCATCGCGCGCCCTCCGCCGAGACTGCGGCTTCACGGCCTGAGTAATTCTGCGTGAGCCAGTGTTGGTAGGCTCCGCTCGTGACGTGCTCGACCCAGGCGGCGTTGGCGAGATACCACTCGACTGTTTTGCGGAGGCCGGTCTCAAAGCTCTCCTGCGGGAACCAATTGAGGTCGTGCTGAATCTTGCGTGCGTCAATGGCGTAGCGACGGTCGTGGCCGGGACGGTCCTGCACGTAGGTGATGAGCTGGGCGTGTGGCGCAAAGGAAGAAGCAGGCGCGAGTTCGTCGAGGAGCGTGCAGAGGGTGTTGACGACGTCGAGATTGGCGCGCTGGTTATTGCCACCGACGTTGTAGGTCTCACCGATGACGCCATGCTCGAGCACAGTGCGGAGGGCGCGGCAGTGGTCGAGGACAAAGAGCCAGTCGCGGACCTGCTGGCCGTCGCCGTAGACCGGAAGCGGCTTGCCCTTGAGGGCGTTGGCGATCATCAGCGGGATTAGCTTTTCCGGAAATTGATACGGGCCGTAGTTGTTCGAGCAGTTAGTAATGATCGCCGGCAAGCCGTAGGTATGGACCCATGCGCGCACAAGGTGGTCGCTTGCGGCCTTCGATGCGGCATAGGGGCTATTGGGCGAGTAGGGAGTCTCTTCGTGAAAGGCCGGATCGTCGGGGGCTAGCGTGCCGTAGACCTCGTCTGTGGAGACATGGAGGAAGCGGAAACGCTCCTTCTCCTCCCCCTGCAGGGCGTTGTAATAGTCGCGGGCTGCCTGAAGGAGGGTAAAGGTACCGTCGATGTTGGTGCGGAGGAAGGCTTCGGGGCCAAGGATGGAGCGGTCAACGTGGCTCTCCGCAGCAAAGTGGACGATGGCGCGGGGACGATGCTTT
>DATDHL010000559.1:0-5843 GCA_036521575.1 Edaphobacter sp.
AAGAAAGAGAATGGATAAAGGGTAACGATGCATATCAGTCCAGTACTGTGGCAATTTCTAGTGAAGTGGCTCAACGCCTCAGCGCTCTTTCCGCGCGAGGCATCGACCATTGCGCCCTACACAGACGCGCTCTACTTCTTCCTGCTATTGATTACGGTGGTCGGCCTCATCGTCGTCGGAACCCTCATCTTTGGCTTCGCCCTCCGTTACCGCAAGGAGCGGCACCCAGTGGCCGTGCCGATCGAAGGCTCGACTCTGCTCGAGGCAACGTGGACCATCATTCCGCTGGCGCTCTTCCTCATCGTCTTCGTGTGGGGCGCCCTGCTGTACTTCCGCATCTACACTCCGCCAGTCAACTCGATGAACATCTACGTCGTGGGCAAGCAGTGGATGTGGAAGGCGGAGCATCCAGGCGGACAGCACGAGATTAACGCGCTGCACGTCCCCTCCGGCCGGCCCATTCAGCTGACCATGATCTCGCAGGACGTATTCCACAGCTTCTCGATTCCCGACTTCCGCGTAAAACGCGAGGTGATCCCGGGCCGCTACTCGACCGTCTGGTTCGAGGCGACGACGCCCGGTACGTACCACATCTTCTGCACGCAATACTGCGGAACCAACCACTCGGCGATGATCGGCGAGGTCACAGTCCTCAGCCCCGACGACTACGAGAAGTGGACGCGCGAATCAACCAGCGGCATGTCGCTGGCCCAAAACGGCGAGCGCCTATTCGCCAGTATGGGCTGCAATGCCTGCCACTCCGGCAGCGCCACGGCCCGCGGACCAAACCTGGCTGGAGTCTACGGCTCCAGGCTGAAGCTAGCCAACGGCTCTGAAGTGCTGGTGAACGAAGCATATCTGCGTGATGCGATTCTCAACCCATCGCAGCACATCACCGCTGGCTATGCTCCGATCATGCCGACCTATCAGGGACAGATCAGTGAAGACGGCCTGATCGACCTGGTCGAATACATCAAGGGTCTCCAAACCAACTACCGTGTTCAGCAGACGCTGACCACATCCGAGTCGAACCAAGCGGCGCCGACAACGCCGGGGGTGGTAAAACCATGAGCGCTACCAGTTCCACAATTCTGAATCTGCCGGACCAGAAGACGGCCACGCTGCCGAAGCGTAACTACATCAACGCCGAGAGCGGCATGTTGAGCTGGCTGTTTACCGGCGACCATAAGCGCATCGGGATGCTGTATCTCATCTCGATCACGTTTTTCTTCTTCATCGGCGGAGCCTTCGCCGGCCTCATCCGCCTTGAACTCCTGACGCCGCAGCCCGATCTGGTCGCGTCCGACACGTATAACAAGCTGTTCTCGATGCACGGCATCATCATGGTCTTCCTGTTCCTGGTGCCATCCGTGCCCGCAACCATCGGAAACTTCCTGATCCCGATCATGATCGGCGCCAAGGACCTCGCCTTCCCGAAGATCAACCTGTTGAGCTGGTACCTGTACTGGATCGGGGGCATCTTTACGCTGACGGCCCTGGTTCTCGGCGGCGTCGACACCGGCTGGACCTTCACGACTCCGCTCTCAACCCACTACCTGAACACCCATGTCGTTACGGCGGGACTGGGCGTCTTCATCATCGGATTCTCATCCATCTTCACTGGTCTGAACTTCATCGTTACGATCCACCGTATGCGCGCCCCCGGCATGACATGGTTCCGCCTGCCACTGTTCGTATGGTCGAACTATGCGGCATCCATCCTGATGGTGCTCGGAACTCCGGTTCTGGCCATCACGCTTGTGCTCGTCGTTCTCGAGCGCACCATCGGCATCGGCGTCTTCGACCCGACCAGGGGCGGCGACCCGTTACTCTTCCAGCATCTCTTCTGGTTCTACTCCCATCCGGCCGTCTACATCATGATTCTTCCGGGCATGGGTGTGATCTCCGAGGTCATCAGCACCTTCAGCCGCAAGCGCGTCTTCGGCTACACGGCGGTCGCGTTCTCGTCGGTGGCCATCGCGCTCTTCGGCTTCTTCGTCTGGGCGCACCACATGTTCATCATGGGCGTGTCGAACTACTCGGCTCTGGTCTTCTCGTTGCTCACGATGCTCGTTGCCGTCCCATCCGCCATCAAGACCTTCAACTGGGCGTTCACACTGCAGAAGGGTTCCATCACCTTCGAGACCCCGATGCTCTACGCCTTCGGCTTCCTCGGACTATTCACCATCGGCGGCATGACGGGCGTCTTCCTCGGCGCTCTCGGCATGGACATCCACCTCACCGAGACTTACTTCATCGTGGCGCACTTCCACTTCGTCATGGTCGGCGGCATGTTGATGGCGTTCCTTGCCGGCGTGCACTTCTGGTGGCCCAAGATGACCGGCCGCATGTACCCGGAGTCGCTCTCGAAGCTCGCCGCGGTAACGACCTTCATCGGCTTCAATCTGACCTTCCTGCCGCAGTTCATCCTAGGCTACCTCGGAATGCCGCGGCGGTATCACTCCTACCCGCCGGAGTTCCAGGTGCTGAACGTGCTCTCGACCGCCGGTGCGACGGTGCTCGGCGTTGGCTACATGCTGCCGCTGATATACCTGGCCTGGTCGCTGAAGTACGGTGAGATCGCCGGCAACAATCCGTGGCAGGCAACCGGCCTCGAGTGGCAGATTCAGTCGCCGCCGCTGACGGAAAACTTTATCGAGGTCCCCATCATGGATCATGAAGCCTATGACTACGAATGGCTGGCCCACAAGACGGAACAAGAGGTGACGACCGTTGGATAATGCGATCGTAGCAACAAATCATGACACGGCGGCCGCAGAAGAGCACCACCACGTCGCCCTGCCGCAGCACCGCCATCACTTCGAGACGGAGGAGCAGCAGCGCGAGGCCGGAACCTTCGGCATGTGGCTCTTCCTGCTAACCGAAATCATGTTCTTCGGCGGCCTGTTCTTCGCCTACCTGCTCTACCGCAACTGGTATCACGATGCCTTCGTCGCAGCGTCCAACCAGCTCAGTATTCCGTTGGGAGCGACCAACACCGCTGTCCTCATCGGTTCCGGCTTCTTCATGGCGCTCGGAGTGTGGGCGGCCGAGGTGCGCAAGAAGGGCCTGCTGGTGCTCTTCCTGATCCTCACGACACTGCTGGGGCTCGTCTTTCTTGGCGTCAAGTACTTTGAGTACAAGGAGAAGTGGGAGAAGCACCACATCCCCGGCGCGCACTTCGACATCTCCGAGTTCGTCAATCCTCCCATCAACCCCAAGACAGGCAAGCCGACCGAGCAGCCTCTCCCTCCCGACATGGCGCAGAAGACCCAGGTCTTCTTCTCTCTCTACTTCGCCATGACCGGCATGCACGCGCTGCACATGATCATCGGTATCGGCCTTCTCGTCTGGCTCCTGCGGCGATCGCAGCGAGGCGACTTCTCCTCAGGCTACGTCGCACCGATAGAAAACTTCGGCCTGTACTGGCACTTTGTCGATATCGTCTGGCTGTTCCTGTTCCCCTTGCTCTACCTCATCAACCGGCATCCCGGCTCGTAGCCGCACTCGAAGGAGAAGACCATGTCCGAATATCACGATCCGGCGAATGTGACTAACCCGGAGCACGGCGAGCATCACATCGTTACACCCAAGACCTACTCGCTGGTCTTCGTGACGCTGCTGATCGGCACGGCCATCACGGTTGCCGCGGCGTATGTCGATCTCGGCATCTTCAACCCGGTTGTGGCCCTTGCCATCGCCTGCACCAAGGCTGTCATCGTCATCCTCTTCTTCATGCACGTCTTCTTCCAGTCGAAGCTGATCAAGATGACCGTGGCAGCCGGGTTCTTCACGTTCCTCGTCTTGATCATCATGACCCTTAGCGACTACATGAGCCGCGCGTGGGGCCTCTGGTAACAGAAATCTTCGTTTTGATAAAAATGCGGCCCGCGGGCCGCATTTTTGCTGCGATAAAACTCAGCGAAACATCCTCCGTACACTACACGTATGACTCAGTCGCAGTCCCAGGTACCGCAAGAGCTCCGCGCACTCGCAGACGACCCACGCATCACCGTCCGGCGCGACGGTCCACCCGACCCCAAAGGCCAATGCGTCGTCTACTGGATGCAGCGCGCCCAGCGCGGAATCGATAACCACGCAGTCGACACCGCCGTTACGGTAGCGAATCTGCTGGGGTTGCCGCTTGTAGTCTACTTCGCCGCCATCTCAAACTTCCCGCATGCCAACCTTCGTCACTACACCTTCCTCAACCAAGGCCTCGCCGACATCGAGCAAGACCTGCGCCAAAGAAACATCACCTTCCTCATGCGTCGATCCCCGCACGAGTCGCACGAGCAGCTCCTCGCCGACGTCCTCGCCGCCTTCCTGATCGGCGACGAGAACCCCATGCGCGTGCCCGAGCAGTGGCGCCAGCAACTAGCATCCCGCATCTCCATCCCATTCTGGACGGTAGACGCAGACGTAGTCGTTCCCGCAAAGCTCATCGAGAAGGCCCAGTACGGCGCCTACACCATCCGCCCACGCCTGTACCGTCTCCTCCCCGACTATCTCAATTCCTACGAGAACCCGCACGCGAACCACGATTGGAAGCGCCCTCGCAACTTCCAATCCGATTCCGTACACGAGGACATCACCCGCGGCTGGAAAGACCTAGACCGCAGCGTCGCCCCGGTAGAAGCCTGGCAGGGAGGTACGCACGCCGCACTAAAACGCCTGAAGCACTTCACCGGCAAACTCCTCAACACCTACGACGACAAGCGCAACCACCCCGAGACCGACGGCACCTCCTGCCTCTCACCCTATCTTCACTTCGGCCACATCGGCCCTCTCACCATCGCGCTCGCAGTCGAAGCTGCAGCCAAGGCCGACCAAAAACTGAGGCCCGTACGAGACAGCTACTTCAACGAGCTGATCGTCTGGCGCGAACTCGCCATCAACTTCGTCCGTTACACACCCAACTACGACTCACCCGCCTGCGCCGAAGCGTGGGCCAAACAAACCATCACCGAACACGAGCGCGACGAGCGCGAGCACCTCTACACACTCCGCCAACTCGAGACCGCTCAAACCCACGACCCCCTCTGGAACGCAGGCCAACTCCAGATGGTCCGCCACGGATGGATGCACAACTACATCCGCATGTACTGGGCCAAGAAAATCCTCGAGTGGACACCCAACATCGCCCTTGCAATGAAGTACTGCATCCATCTCAACGACAAATATTTCCTTGATGGCCGCGACCCCAACGGCTACGCCGGCATAGCCTGGGCGCTCCTGGGCAAATTCGATCGCGCATGGGGAGAGCGGCCCATCTTCGGCAAGATCCGCTACATGTCGGGAGCTTCCACCGGAAAGAAGTTCGACTCCAAACGCTACATCGAGCAGATGGCCCTGCTACCGCAACAAACCACGCTGTTCTAGGTGTCTTTCCTTTTGCTGCAGAGCATCAATAATCTCATCATGGAAAGATCCGCCGCTGGTCCGAGATTGATTATCGTTTGTGGCTTACCAGGTTCGGGTAAGACCACGCTCGCCAAGCGGCTGGAAGGTAAGCTCCATGCGATTCGTTTTTCTCCCGATGAATGGATCAACGCTCTCTCGCTGGACCTCTACGACGAAGCGAGGCGCGAAAAAATCGAGGCTTTGCAGTGGAAGTTCGCGCAGAATCTTCTCGCGCTTGGCCTCACAGTCATCATCGAGTGGGGCACATGGGCAAGATCAGAGCGGGATACCTTGCGAACCGGAGCCCGCGCTCTTGGTGCAGCTGTTGAGCTGCACTATCTCTCAGCGTCGATGGACGTTCTTTTTGGCAGAGTTCAGTGCCGGGGTACGGAGAATCCACCCATCGAACGGGATGAATTGTTGCGATGGTTCGAGGTCTT
>DATDHL010000560.1:0-6266 GCA_036521575.1 Edaphobacter sp.
ATACCGAGCTAAACTAACCCAGCCGCCCATGCCCAAACGAGCCATCGTCGCCCTCAAAGTTCTCGTGCATCTCCTCTGCCTCGTTCCCGCGGCTTGGCTCGTGCACTTCTACACCTCCGGAGCGCTCGCCCTGAACGCTGATCCGGTCAACTACATCACCCACTTCACCGGCGACTGGGCTCTCTACATACTTCTCGCCTGTCTCGCAGTCACACCCCTCCGTCGGCTCTCACCCCGGCTCGCCTTCCTCATCCGATTCCGCCGCCTCATCGGCCTCTACGCCTTCTTCTACGCAACGCTCCACCTCGCAACCTACATCTTCCTCTTCTCCGGCTACGACCTCGCCATGGTCCTTACGTCCATCCGCGCAGGCCATCCCAAAGCAATCATCGATGAGTGGAAGGTCGTCTGGCCCCCCATCCTCGGCGACCTTCTCAAGCGGCGTTTCATCCAGGTGGGATTCTTCGCCTGGCTCATCCTCCTCGCCCTGGCCCTCACGTCACCAGCGTTCATCATGCGAGCGATGGGTGGCAAGAACTGGCAGCGCCTTCACCGCCTCATCTACATCGCCGCGGCCGCGGCTGTCATCCACTTCTGGTGGCTAGTCAAAACCGGCGTCCGCACTCCATGGAAAGACACCGCCGTCCTCACCATCCTTCTGCTGGCCCGCGTCGCCTACGCTGTCATGAAACGCCTGCGTAAACCCGTCCCAGCCCGCACTCCTGTATCAACCCGGTAAAGCGTTTTTGGTAGGTGGCGTTGTCTTTCTATTTGTCATCCCCGCAGGGGATCTGCTTCTGTTCCCACCCCAAATTACCCACCCCAAAAATCTGTCAAGCCCAACACCCCGCTATCTCACATTAAATCAATAACATCGATGTGCCGAATACCACCTCTCAACCAGCTATACTAATAAAAGAGTCAAAATAAGAGCCGCGGCCAAAGCCGGGGGCTCTTATTATTTCCGGCTAAAGCGCATGAAATGAATACTTTACGGATAGACTATTTGGAATGAATAGTTTACAGGGAAGGTCCACAGCTAAACCGTTTGTTTATAAGACTTTATGGCCAATCATAGGGGGGAGGGGTACCCTTGCATGATCGCTCGCAACTTCACCCTCGGATCAAGGTCTAACCCGCAAGAGAGCAACCGAACATTAGCATGCGCAGAAATCTATCCATCGCCGTCATCCTTGCCGCACTGACGTCGCCCCTCCTCGCGCAGAATCAGCCCGCTCCGATCAGACTGCCCCACCCCTCATCGACCCGCCCCAAACACGGAGCTCCCACCAAGCCCGCGCTGCTGCCTCCACTGTCCCAGCAGGAAAAAGCCCTCCAGCTTCTCAACCGATTCACCTTCGGCCCGCGCCCCGGCGACGTCGAGCACGTCCTCGCCCTCACACCCGAAAAGTGGTTCGAGCAACAACTCAACCCCCAAACCATTAACGACGACGCCCTCAACAAGCGCCTCAACGACTACCCAACCCTCGACCTGCAACCCGATCAGGCACTCCTCCAGTTCCCCGACCGAGGCACCATCCAGCAGGTCGCAGACGGCAAGCGTTCCATGCCATCCGACCCCAACCTGGCCGCCCTCTACGAGGTACAACTCTACAAACTCAAAAAGGATAACGAGCTCAAAAAGGTCAACGCCGACGGCAAGCCCGCCGTCACCCCACCCACCGAAGCCGAACTAGCCGACCAAAAGAAACAAGACCAGACCACCGCCGCCCGCATAGCCGGAGACCTCTTCACGCTGCCCAAAGAACAGCGCATGGCCGCCCTCATCAAGCTGCCCGTCCCCGACCGCATAGCCTTCACCACCTACGTCGCAGGAGACCAGCGCAATCTCCTCCTCGGCCAGTTCACCCCCCGCGAGCGCCAACTCTTCAACGCCATGGCCGCCAACGTCGGAACCTCCTACCAGATCATCAACGAGCTCTCGCAGGCCAAATTCCTCCGCGCCATCCTCTCCGAACGCCAACTCCAGGAGGTCATGACCGACTTCTGGTTCAATCACTTCAACATCTACATCGGCAAAGACTCCGACCAGTGGTACACCACCACCTACGAGCGCGAAGCCATCCGCAAAAACGCCCTCGGCAAATTCCGCGACCTGCTCCTCGCCACCTCAACCTCACCCGCCATGATGGTCTACCTCGACAACTGGCAATCCATAGGCCCCAACTCCCTCGCCAACGGAGTCAACCCGGCCAACCCAAACTCTAAGAAAGGCAACCGGGGCCTCAACGAAAACTACGGCAGGGAAGTGATGGAGCTCCACACTGTAGGCGTCAACGGAGGCTACACCCAGGCCGACGTCACCGCGCTCTCCGCCATCCTCACCGGCTGGACCGTCGACCGGCCCAACCAGGGCGGCCCCTTCCAATTCGACGTCAAACGCCACGAGCCAGGACCCAAACAATGGTTCGGCTACACCATCTCCACAACTGACTTTCGGGCAGAAAACCTTCCGGCAGATATCCCCACCGGCATGAACGAAGGCGTCGAAGCCCTCACCCTCCTCGCCACCAGCCCACAGACAGCGCACTTCATCAGTTACAAATTAGCCCAGCGCTTCGTCGCCGACGACCCGCCACCCACCCTCGTGGACCGCATGGCCGCTACCTACGTCGCCACCGACGGAGACATCAAAGCCATCCTCCGCACCCTCGTCCAGTCACCCGAGTTCAACTCCCGCAAATACTTCCACAACAAAGTCAAAACTCCAATGGAGTTCCTCGCCTCTGCCTTCCGCACCACCGCCACCGACCCAGTCAACCCCGGCGCCCTCGTCAACACCATCAAGTCCATGGGCATGCCCCTCTACTACGCCCTTCCGCCGACTGGCTACTACATCACGGCCGACCACTGGATGAACTCCGCCGCCCTCGTCGATCGCCTCAACTTTGCCTACGCCCTCACGGGCACCAAATTCGCGAACCAGAAATTCGACTCCGCACACGTCCTCGCCTTCGGCCTCATGGCCCAGCCCGCAGCCAGCGAGTCCACCGCACAGACCCAGCGTCCCCGCTACGCCGAAACCGTCCTCACCACCGACACCCCGCCCACCGAAACTGCAGGCCCCGACGTAGCACTCCGCGTCCTCGAATCCACCCTCATCGGCGGCGAGGTCTCTGCCCAGACCAACCAACTCATCCACAAACAGATCGCCCAGCTCACTACACCCGACACCCCACCCACCGACACCCTCAACCTCCTCACCGCCCTCGTCATGGGCAGCCCCGAGTTCCAACTCCGTTGACGCTCTTTTCATCTACTATGGAAGACCGCGAGGTCTCCCCATGCCAACCCTCACGCAAAAGTCCGATCCACATCACGAGCACCTTAGCCGAGTCCGCCGAATCTGCGCAGCCCTCCCCGCCACGTCAGAAAAGCTCTCGCACGGCGAACCGACTTTCTTCGTCAACAAAAAGGTCTTCGCCATGTTCGACAACAACCATCACCACGACGGCCACATAGCCATCTGGGTCCCAGCCGCGCCGGGAACCCAGCAACACCTCATCCGCAACACGCCGGAAACATTCTTCAAACCGCCCTACGTAGGAGTACGAGGCTGGGTTGGCGTCGAACTCGACCGAGTCAGCGACGACCAGCTCACCTACCATCTCCTCGAAGCCTGGCGCATCATCGCACCAAAAAAACTCCACACCTTCGTCGACCCGCTACTTCATCGCGCCTGACCACTTACACTACTCCGTTGGTGTCTTGTCCGTATGCCAGTTGATCACGTGATACTGCGCCTGCGTATCCCCAACATTCCGCAGCCCATGCAAGACATTCGACGCATTCAGGATCACCGATCCCTGTCCCACTCGCTTCCACTCCCCGTTGATCAAAGCCTCCACCGTCCCTTGATCCACAATGATTAACTCCTCATTCGGATGCTTATGCGGCGGATGCGACGCCTCCCCCGGATTCAGCGTCGTCACATGCATCTCCAGTTCATCCAGCGTAGCCGTAGGCCCGCGCAGAATAGACCGCGTTTCACCAATGGGAGTCGTCTTGACCTCCATCTTGTTCCAGTCGTACACCGACTCGCCAATGATCGGTTTCGACCCATTCACCGCAACCCCTGCCTTCAAATGTCGCAAGCTCATAACCGAGCCCATCGTCACCGCACCCACAAACGCGGCTATCACCACGATTGCTATATCCCGCTGTTTAATCATTCGACACACCCCTTATCGCGAAACACTTAAACCCAGCTGCTCTCAGCAAACGTATAAGGAGACCTCTGCGGCCTCGACAACATCGCATTCGCATCATCATCGCCTTTGAACTTCTCGCGCTCTGGATCCCAGTGCAACCTGCGCTTCGTCTTCATCGCAATATGATGCAGCAGACACGTCGAGCAAGCCCGATGCCCAATCTCCACCGGAGCCGTCGGCTGCTTGCGTGTATGGATGCACTCCAGCCAGTTCGCGTGCTGCTCCGTTGCGGTATACAGATGAATCTCATCCGGCCCGATCACCGAATCCAGAATCTTCGGATCGCTCGCCATCAGCGGCTCGATCTTCACCGTCTGCCCCGCCACCGCAGTAGGCGAAGTCATCTCATCCCGCGTCACGAAGATCCAGCCCTTAGTCCCATACCACTTGATCCCGTTCGGAAAATCCCCGGAGATATCCATCGTCACGCCATTCGCATAAATAGCATGCGTCAGAAACTTCCCATGCACATCCCAAAGCCCCCTTGTCGGGAACTCCGCCGTGCCCCATATCTCCACCGGCCCCGTGTACTCGGTATCCATTCCCCAATGCGCCGTATCCACATGGTGAGCGCCCCAGCCAGTAATCATCCCCGCTCCGAACTGCTCCATTCGCAGCCATCCTGGCCTATCGAAGCCCTTCTGCGGCATCACCCGGTCAACCGTATACGGCACCTCAGGCGTCGACCCCAGCCACGAATCGTAGTTGAACCCCGCAGGCACCGGCATCGGCGTTGGATCACCGCCCGCAGGATCGCCCGGCAACCCGATCTCGACGTGCTTGATCTCCCCAATTCGCCCATTCCGTACCAGTTCGCAAGCCCTGTGAAACTGCTTCCATGACCGCTGCTGGCTGCCGATCTGCAGGATCCGCCCCGAAGCCTGCACCGCATCACTCAGATACCGCCCCTCGGCAATCGTCAGCGAAGCCGGCTTCTGCAGATACACATCTTTCCCCGCCCGCACCGCTGCCACCGCAAGAATCGCATGCTGATGGTCCGGCGTCGAGATCACGACCGCGTCGATGTCTTTATTCGCAAGCAGCTCGCGAAAGTTCGAGTATCCCGTCACCCCGTCATACGGCTTGCCTGTCTTCTTCGCGTAAAAGTCATTGACGAACTTCTTCCCCTCCACCACGCGATCTGCAGATAAGTCGCACACCGCCATCACACGAGCGCTATCGTTCCGCAAGATCGCTGGCAGATCATGCCCTCGCGAGATGCGCCCCACGCCAATCGCGCCAACGTTGATCTGCTTGCTCGGAGCCATCTGTCCCAGCACCCTCGCAGGCACAATCGCCGGAAACCCCGCCACAGCCGCCGCACCCAGCGAAGTCTGCAAAAACCTTCGCCGGGAAACACTACGCTCACGCTTCGTCGCCACAAGTCCTCCGTGCTGCTACCCCTTCAACTCCACCTTCGTAGCCTTCATCTGCGCGCGCACTACCAGCTCAGCGGCCAGCAGAGCCTGCGTCTGGTCCTGTGCAGTATGCGTCCTGTTCACCACATCCGAAACGAACTGCGGCCCAAACGGAAGCGTCAGATTGTTGCAGTCGATAAACCGAGCCTCGTTTTTGTCTACGATAAACAGGTTGTTGCCAGCCTTCGACCGCGCCACATCCACATACTTACGCAGCTCGATGTACCCATCCGTTCCCAGGATGAACAACCGTCCATCGCCCCACGTGCCCAGCCCATCCGGCGTAAACCAGTCCAGACGGACATACCCAAATCCGCGGTCACCACGCAGCATCATGTCGCCGAAATCCTGAAACCGCGGCTTCGCCTTGTGATTCACATTCGCCACCTGCGAAGCCACAACCTCGGCCTCCGTCGATCCCGTGTAGTACAAAAACTGGTCTACCTGATGCGACCCGATATCCGTCAAAATCCCGCCATACTGCGACGGCTCCCAGAACCAATCCGGCCTTCCCCCCGCGCCCCCGGCATACGGATCAGCGCCGCGCTGAACAATCTGATGTGGAGCGATATTGATCGTCTGGATCACCCGCCCAATTGCTCCCGCATGCACTAAC
>DATDHL010000561.1:0-3672 GCA_036521575.1 Edaphobacter sp.
CCCGTCTGCGTCTTTTTGGTTCGGCGCACACTCATGCCGCACCCGAAAACATGACGAAGGACCAGCTGGTGCACTGGGCGGTCACTGTCAGTCCCGACGAACTTTTAAACGAAAAGCCCAGCAACTACAGGCGCTGGTGGAATAGCTCCTGGTACACGGTAGAAGAAGGCGGTGCACCCAAGGCAGGCGATTGGACCGAAGCCGATAACAAGCGGTTACGCGCACTCGTCGACCACGCGCACGCAATGGGTTATTGGGTGCGGTTTTATGCGCTGGATGGGTTCGCTCCCGCGGAAGACCAAGGCTGGGGAATGAGTTACAACTTCGGCTCGCGTGAGGCAGTTATTCCGCGGTGGAAGGCCGCAATCTCTGCCGGGGTAAACTTTATCCCTACGAACCAGTACGAGGCACTGGCTACTTACCTGAAGCAGGATGCGAAAGAACTTCGCCCGTCAGCTTCCGCCTTATTTGGCAAGTAGTTTTCTTCCTCCGCTGCTGATGCGACTACATAATGCATGCAGGCAGAATGCTTTCACCCAGGGTTTTGCAGTACACAGGAGCCAGGATGATTTTCAGCGTGTACCGTCGAAGTCTCCCTCTCGTCATTCTATTTGCCGCTTTCTGCACTCAAATCGCCTTCGGACAGGCTGCCCCAGGGCGAGACGACGGCGATCTTCAAGCCGTAGTTGTGCTCATGCGGCATGGAGTGCGAGCCCCGATAGAAAACGAGACACGCTCCAGCGCTTACAATGCCCAGCCATGGCCGACATGGCCGACCGAGCCCGGTGTCCTGACACCGCATGGGAGCGACGCCTTGCGTCGGCTTGCTGAGTTCTATCGCGAACGTTATTCCACGCTCCTACAGGGCGACACCTGCGATCCATCGGTGTTCTACGTCGAGGCGAATACGACCCAACGCACGATCGCCTCGGCTAAGGCGGTACTGGCTGGGCTGTCCCCGCAATGCAAGGTTGAGGTGCATTCGACAGTTAGCTCATCAGCGCGAACGAATATGTATGAAAGATAGAATCGCGCCTACAATTGTTTTCGATCACACTCCACTGATCCACTCTTGCCTTCGAACCGGATTAAGTAGACTGTGATCGACAAAGAAGACGTCTTCCGACTGGCATTTGAATGAGTCGCGCCGTTTGGTCGTGTGTCATTTTTAGACAGTACTATCTGTTTGAGACAGGCTCTGGGGCAATATGGGATTAGAGAATTGTATCTCCCAAGGGTGCAGGTTTATTTCCAGCGATCGTCTACATTTCATGGAGGAGGCCGGACCAACGGAGACCGCACCCAGATGACAAAAATTATCGAATTGCTCGCATCGCACGGATATGAAGGCATGGCCATCGACTATGATCTGAACCTGGCAGCCCATTTTCCGGTTGCGCTCTACCAGTGCGAGGAAGCCGTCCGCTGGCTTCGCGCCCACGCGACGCAGTATCACATCGATCCTCAACGTATCGCAGTCGCCGGAAGATCCGCTGGAAGCGAACTTGCGGCCTTGTTGCACTTACGAGTAGAGATTCCCGCTATGAGGGAGAGGGTGCCTCAAAGGGATTTCCCTCTACCGTTAAGGCCGCCGCCATCTAGAATGCGCCCCTTGACCTGACCGTCTTCCCGGAGAACGACGATTCTATCGTCCAGTACATGGGCAGTTCCTGCTCTGCCCAGAGAGATCTATGCAATCGGGCTTCCCCGCAGTTTCATATCGGAGCAAAGCTCCCTCCGATCTTCATCGGACATGGCAACGCGAACAGCGACGTTACTTACTCCCAGTTCACCGCCTTCGTCGCGAGCTATAAGCGAGCAAATGGACCGATCACCGAATTCACCGCCGATCAGGGGCCTCACACCTACTGGGGCAAACCTCAATGGTTCCAGCCAAACGCAGAGGCAACATTAAATTTTCTGAAGAAGAATCTTTAGCGTATGCCTCGGTGTGAGGAGCCATGACGAGTCCGAGAGTTTCTCGGATTGGGCGACAGACCGCTGCCCCAAATTCTCTTGGCTTAGTCCACCAATATTGGCTCCCATTGAATCGATAATTCGCTCAATCGTGGGGGGGTTCTGGCAGTAGGGAGAACGCCACAAATCATTCAAAACACAAGAATTATGCGAATCAGACCACTTCGGCATCCTGACAGGCCCTAGCGTTTCGAGAGAGGCTTTTACAAAGGGCCTGCGGTTATCTTTAGGATGTCAGGAAATTAGCAGCCGACGAATACTTGCAAGAGAACTCGCTAATCCGATTCGATTGAGGTATTTTGTTGTTCTTCCAGATCAACGTATAAATCGATCACTCAGATTGCGCCCTTGCTGGGCATGAACATTCGAGGAGGCTTTATGTCATGCAGAAGGCTGTTCGCACTTTTCGCGGTTTTGTTTCTATCCACTGTTCTGGCGTTGGCACAGGGAACGACCAGCCGTATCTCCGGCCAGGTAACGGATTCCACGGATGCGGTGGTAGCGAATGCCACTGTGACCGCTACGAATGAGGGTACGAGTGGGGTTTTCGTAACAAAAACCTCTACGTCGGGGACCTACACGTTCGATCTGCTGCAGGTGGGTACGTACACGATCAAGGTGGAAGCTCCGGGATTCAAGCAATTTATCTCTACGGGCAATGTGCTGACGATCGGAGTTCCGACCAGCGTGGATCCCAAGCTCCAGATTGGAACCTCGACTGAGATGGTTCAGGTTGTGGGCGGATTCGACCTGGTGCAGACGGCGTCATCCGGCAACTTTGGCGGGGCGATTGACAGCATCACTTTGACGCAGCTGCCAATCGTCGGGACCCGTGGGCGCAATCCGCTGGGACTGGTGCAGTTTATTCCGGGCGTTGTGGTGAATGGCGCGAACGCCACAGGAGGCGGCATCAGCGTAAATGGATCACGGGATCGCGCGTGGAATTACGTAATGGACGGGATCGATGCAAACGAGAGCTCGTCGGGCGGCTCGAACACGTCACCGCCGCACCAGAATCCGGATATGCTCTCGGAGTTTCGCGTGATCACGTCGGCACCTACGGCTGAATTTGGACGCAACTCGGGCGGCCAGGTGATCATGGTCACGAAGTCGGGGACGAACCAGTGGCACGGCAACCTGTTCTGGTTTTATCAGTCCCCATTTTTGCGGGCGAATACTCCGCAGAACAAGGCCGCAGGTCTTGGCAGGTCGCAGTATGTGCAGAATCTTGGGGGAGGATCGCTGGGTGGCCCAATCTTCAAGGACAAGGCGTTCTTCTTCGTCAATGTAGAACTGCTGCACGCACTGACGAGTACGTTGGCCTCCCGCACGGTGTATACGGCGCAGGCGCGTCAGGGTCTCTTCCGATATGCCTCGAGCGGGCGAAATCAGCCGGCTGGTGTCACCGGCGCCTCCGTGGATGGGAGCGGCAATGCCATTGTTCCTTACACCACCTATGACATAGTCGCTAACGACCCGTTCCATAAGGGGCTTGATCCCGCGATGAAGAGCTTTCTTGCGCTGGCTCCGCTGCCGAATACGTTTCAATCGGGTGATGGGTTGAACTACGCGGGCTACAACTTTGTCGCTCCATCAACAGACAGACAGGTGGACGTCACCTTTAAGATCGATTACACGTTCAACGAACGAAATTCGGTGTATGTGCGTTGGGTCTCGGGTCATCAGAACACTTAT
>DATDHL010000562.1:0-3546 GCA_036521575.1 Edaphobacter sp.
GCGCTCATGTACGGAGCCGTCATCCTCATCGCCCTCACCGTAGCCGTCAGCGTCCTCGCAACCCTCTCCGCCAGCGTCCTCGAACGCCGCCGCGACTTCGCCCTCATGAAGGCCCTCGGCGGCTCGCAACTGCAGCTCATGGCCATGTTCCTGCTCGAAGCCCTCGTCCTCGCACTCGCAGGCGTAGCCGTAGGATTCCTCATAGGCTCAGCCGCCGCATGGATCATCAGCCAGATCAACTTCCACACGGCATCCTTACCGCGCCCCGCAGTCCTACCCTTAGTGCTGCTCCTGAACATACTGATCGCCGCGATGGCAGCCCTCTTCCCTGTCCGCGTTCTTCGCGGATTGCAACCTGCCGCGCTGTTGAAAGGTGAATGAGAAGATGGATGTAGTGACCGACAACCCAATCGATCTGGAGACACGCCCCGACTGCGCCGTCATCGCGCTGCATGGCGTCACACGCGAGTACGCGGGCCACGCCGGCGTCGTCCGCGCCCTCGACCACGCCTCCTTCTCCATCGTCGCAGGCGAGTGGGTCGCCATCACCGGCCCCTCAGGTTCCGGCAAGAGCACCCTCGTCAACCTCATCGGCTGCCTCGATCGCCCCACTGCAGGCGAGCTCCGCATCGACGGCGTAGACGTAGCCACCATGTCCCCCACCGAGCTCGATCGCTTCCGCGCCGACAAGATCGGCTTCATCTTCCAGCAATTCCACCTGATCCCCTACCTCTCCGCGCTCGAAAACGTCATGCTCGCCCAGTACTTCCACTCCATGACCGACGAGACCGAAGCCCGAGCAGCGCTTGAGCGCGTAGGCCTCGGCAAGCGAGCCGAGCACCTCCCCAGCGAGCTCTCCGGCGGCGAGCAGCAACGCGTCTGCATCGCCCGAGCCCTCATCAACCACCCGCCCATCCTCCTCGCCGACGAGCCCACCGGCAACCTCGATGCCGCCAACCAAAAAATCGTCGCCGAGCTCCTGCAAGAGCTCCACAGCCAGGGCCACACCATCGTCATGGTCACCCACGACCCCGAGATGGCCGCCCTAGCCCAACGCAAGATCGCCCTAAGCCACGGCAAAGTCTTCTGCCACCCCGTAGGCGGCCCCGTAGTCACCCTACGGCGTTAGCTCACCACGTTATAGAGCCGTCATTCTGAGCGGAGCGAAGAATTCCTGTATTTCGCTCGAAGCGCCCCAAATCCCGCAGGTCAAACCCAGACTCTAATCCCGCCGCCACCCAACAAGGCCCACAGCGCAACCGGTTACATCTGTGATAAAACGAATCGACTCATCTCACTTCAAATAAAGCGAGACCCGCCGAAATGCCGCGCATCCGCATAGCTCTTGCAGCTCTCTTCGTGTTCTTTCTCACCGGCGCTCCATCCATCCTCGCGCAATCCCCCGCCATCACTTACGACAGCGCCGTCAAAACCTTCCGCCTCGACGCCGCCTCCGTCTCCTACGTCTTCGGCATCAACGACCGCAACGAGCTGCAATCCCTCTACTGGGGCCATCGCCTCGCCGCAGGGGACCACGTCCCCGCCGCCCATGTCCTTCCCGAGCAAGCCTCCTTCGACCTCTCCCAAACCACCACCCCGCAGGAGTTCGCCGGATGGGGCTCCGAGCTCTACGACGAGCCCGCCCTCAAGATCACCTTCCCCGACGGCAACCGCGACCTCGTCCTCCACTACACTTCCCACACCATCGAAGGCAACACCCTCACCATCGTCCTCCGCGACATCTCCCGCGACGTCTTCGTCACCCTCCGCTACACCATCGATCCCGACACCGGCATCCTCGGCCGCTCCGTCACCATCGACAACCGCACCACCTCCGCCCTCACCATCGAGCAGGCCGCCGCTGCCAGCTGGAACCTTCCCCGCGGCACCGACTACACCATGCACTACCTCAGTGGCCGCTGGGCCGGCGAATTCCACTACAACTCCCGCCCCGTCCAGCCCGGCAAAACTATCCTCGAAAGCCGTCGCGGCTCCACCGGCCACCAGAACAACCCATGGTTCGCCATCAGCCAGGGCACAGTCACCGAGCAGAGCGGCGACGTCTGGTTCGGCGCCCTCGCGTGGTCCGGCTCCTGGAGCATCACCCTCGAGCAGGACCAGCTCCAGCAGATCCGCGTCACCGGCGGCTTCAACCCCTTCGACTTCGCCTACCCCCTCGCCCCCGGCCAAAAGCTCGAAACTCCCGTCTTCTACGGCGGCTACACCAACTCCGGCATGGGCGAAGCCTCCCGCATCTTCCACCGCTTCCAGCTCACCAACATCCTCCCCCGACCCTCCGGGCAGCCGCTTCCCCGCCCCCGTCCCGTCCTCTACAACTCATGGGAGGCCACTGAGTTCAACGTCGACGAACCCGGCCAAACCATCCTCGCCGAAAAGGCCGCCAGCATCGGCGTCGAGCGCTTCGTCATGGACGACGGCTGGTTCGGCCAGCGCAAAGACGACCATGCCGGCCTCGGCGACTGGTACGTCAACCCACAAAAATTCCCCAACGGCCTCAAGCCCCTCATCGACAAGGTCCACGCCCTCAACATGGACTTCGGCCTCTGGGTCGAGCCCGAGATGGTCAACCCCAACAGCGACCTCTACCGCAAACATCCCGACTGGGTCATCCACTTCACCGGACGCCCCGAGACCGAGGGCCGCAATCAGCTTCTCCTCAACCTCGCCATGCCCGAGGTCCGCGACTACGTCTTCGGCTTCCTCGACAAGCTCCTCACCGAAAACGACATCGCCTTCCTCAAGTGGGACTACAACCGCAACTGGGCTGAACCCGGCTGGCCCGCCGCCCCGATCGAGCAGCAAAAATCCCTGCCCATCGCCTACATTCGCAACCTCTACTCCATCCTCGCCGAACTCCGCGCCAAGCACCCCAAGGTTGAGTTCGAGTCCTGCTCCGGCGGCGGCGGCCGTATCGACCTAGGCATCCTCCGCTACACCGAAGAGGTCTGGACCTCCGACAACACCGACCCCTTCGACCGCCTCTCTATCCAAGACGGCTTCACCCACGCCTACACCCCCGGGGTCATGATGGCCTGGGTCACCGACTCCCCGTCCTCAGGACCCAACCATCAGGTCTTCTCCACCGCCTACCGCTTCCTCTCGTCCATGCAGGGAGGCCTCGGCATCGGCTCCAACCTCAACAAATGGTCCCCCGACGACTTCGCCACCGCCAAGAGCATGGTCACCGCCTACAAGACCATCCGCGACACCGTCCAGCACGGCGACCTCTACCGCCTCGTCTCCGCACAGTCCAACAGCAACTTCGCCGCCACCGAATCCGTCTCCCGCGACCGCAAGCAAGCCGTAGCCTTCGTCTTCCTTCACTCCAGCCAGATGGGCTACCCAACCCCGCGCGTCTTCCTGCAAGGACTCGACCCCGCTGCCACCTACCGCACCCGCATCATCCACGGCACCCTAGCCAAAGGCACACCCGAAACCGCCAGCGGAGCCTACTGGATGCACCGCGGCCTCGACATCAACCTGCAAGGAGACTACGACGCCGCAGGCATCATCTTCGAGCAGCCC
>DATDHL010000563.1:0-2950 GCA_036521575.1 Edaphobacter sp.
GACCAAAGGAATGCAGTCTGCGATCGAAGCGACAGCCGCCAGCCTGCTCATGCTTGCCACGAACTCCTGCTGTTGAACGGTCGGGATTGCCGACCGTTCGAGCAGTGCCCTACAAACCATCAGACCAAGTCCGGCAGCGCAGAACTCGCCTGACCAGACCGCCGCCGCATCCGCCGGGGTCTCGATATGGTGATGATCGATCACGACTACATCCATGCCCAGACGTCTCGCCAGCCGAACCGGGCCTGCCGCGTTGATCCCGTTATCGATAGTGAGAACGATGTCTGTGCCGCTCCGTGAGAATCGGTGCACTGCCGCTTCGGTAAAGCCGTAGCCTTCGTCGCGGTGGGGCAGGTAACCTGACGTCGAAGTTCCGGGAAACGTTAGGACTCTATCAGGGCTGCCCCGTGCACGAAGCTGGGAGTAGCTGTACAGTCTTACGGGGCAGTTTTGATAGGGTCGTTTGAAGGAAGCCGCTGGCGCGGTGGATGCGGTTGGGACCTATGGGAGTTGAATGGGCGATCCCGGCTGGGACGGCGTCTTTTCCTGAGCTCCGCGAGATCCTGAGGGGATGAGATGTGGAGACGTGACGACCGCGAGCGTCTGTTCGGCACCTGAAGCGGGGCTGTTCTGGAACTTCTTCGGTCCAGGTGAGCGTGAGGATGCATTGCGTGTGTGCGCACGGATCAAGGGGACGGGGTTGAGGGTGGGTCTGGTCATGGCGGCTCAGGAGCTATCGAGGCATGGCTTGGGTGGCGTATAGAGCAGTTGGTGGCTGGTGATCCGTTCGACAACGAGCATGGGCTCTGAGCAGAGTGGGCATTTGATCTGAGCTGTGGGCGCGGGCTGTGGTGCTGGCGCAGCGACCTTGAGCAGGAAGCGGCAACGCAGCAGAGAAGCGGACCGGTTCCGGTTGGCGAAGAGGCCGAAGTGACGGATGCGAACGAGGCCCTTGGGCAGGACGTGGATGAGGAAGCGTCTGAGGAACTCGTCGGCTGAGACGGTCATGATCTTTTGCTTACTGCCGGCAGCATAGTCCTTCCAGCGAAAGGAGACTCGATCGTCCTTGAAGCTGACCAGGCGATGGTTGGAGATCGCGACGCGGTGGGTGTAGCGGGCCAGGTAGTTGAGGACGTGTTCCGCTCCACCGAACGGCGGCTTGGCGTAGACGACCCAGTCCTTCGTAAAGAGCTGCCGCATAAAACGCTGAAAGCGTTCCGGTGCAGAGAGCTCCTGCAGCGAGCCGTGGAACTCGAGCTTGCCTTGAAGAAGAAGCTGCTTGAGCTCGGCGGTAAACTTGCCGCGGAAGACGCGGCTGAGAACCCGGACGGGCAGGAAGAAGCGTGACGACGTAGCAACCCATCGGTCTCCGTCGAGTGCGAGGCCACCGCCAGGCACGACGCAGTGGACATGCGGATGGTGCTGAAGGTTCTGTCCCCAGGTGTGCAACACGCTGAGCAGGCCGATGTCGGCTCCCAGGTGCCTGGGGTCGCGTGCGACTTCGAGCAACGTTGCGGCACTGACACGGAAGAGCAGATCGTAGAGCGTCCGCTTGTTCTGCAGCATGAGTGCGGATAGCTCATGCGGCACGGTGAAGACGATGTGGAAGTAGGGCACGGGCAACAGCTCGGTCGAACGCGCGGCCAGCCACTTGGCGCGTGCGTTGCCCTGGCACTTGGGACAGTGCCGGTTGCGGCACGAGTTATAGGAGATGGCCTCATGCCCGCAGCCGGAGCATCGATCGCGATGACCGCCGAGAGCCGCCGTGCGGCAACGGACGATGGCGTCCATCACCTTGCGGTGTTGCGGAGCGAGATGCGATCCGTGGCGCTCGAGGAAGCTGCTGCCGGAAGCATGGAGGATGTCGACCACCTCAAGGGTGGGCCGGCTCATCCCTTCACACGCCTCCTCGAATGCTTCACCTCGCTTGTTGTTGAGACCGTGAGCGACTCCAGCGGACTTGCAACGGCTTGCAGATGCCGGCGCGACAAGTGCAGATAGACCGTTGTGTCGGCCAGCTTGGCGTGTCCAAGCAGCACCTGAATGGTGCGGAGATCAGCGCCGGCCTCCAGCAGGTGCGTCGCATAACTGTGCCGAAGCGTGTGCGGCGAGACACGGGTGGTGATGCCGGCCGCCTTCGCCGCCTCGGTCACCGCGATCCATGCGACCTTCGTGGTGACCGGCACGTCGGCCCGCCAGTTGTTCTCCATGCCAGGAAACAGGTAGGTCTTCGGCTTCATCCAGCGCCAGTACTCTCGCAGGGTGGCGAGCAGCTTCGGGCTCAAGGGGACATCCCGGTCGCGCCCGCCCTTGCCTTGCTGGATGCGAAGCACCATCCGCCCGCTGTCGATGTCGGCTACCTTCAGTCGGCACAGCTCAGCCCGGCGCATACCGGTCGCATAGAGCGTCATCACCATCGCGCGATGCATCAGGTTGCCGGTCGCCTCGATCAGCCGGGCGACCTCCTCCTGGCTGAGCACGGTCGGCAGGCGCTTGTGCTGCTTCGGAAACGGGATCGCATCGGGCAGGTAAGGGCGGCGCAGTGTCTTGACGAACAGAAACCGCAGCGCCGCCGTCTGCCCTGCAATCGTTCGTGCCGAGAGCTTGCGGTCGCGGAACAGATGGACCTGGTACTCGCGTACGTGGTCCGGTCCGAGCTGCTCGGGAGAACGGCGGAAGTGCCTGGCGAACTCCTCCACCGCATGCAGGTAAGACCGTACGGTGTTCGGAGAGTAGTTGCGACGCTCAAGCTCATCGAGCATCAACTGGCGAAGATGGGTCACAGGGAAGCCTCCTTGTGACCCACACCCTAAACCCAGCCGCCGTCCGAACCGCCAACACTGTAGCAGCCGCCGCGCCAGCGGCTTAGTTCAAACGCCCTTCACTTTAGTAATTTCCGGATTCTCGGCTATCCGGAAGTAATCGGTCCGACCACGGGTATTTCCGGTTT
>DATDHL010000564.1:0-4115 GCA_036521575.1 Edaphobacter sp.
GTCAAAACGCGGTGAGGTTGGCACCCTTCGAATCGGCTTTTTCACCAATGGTATCGGCGTCTTCTTTTCCACACTGATCCGCGAGTTCCGCAAAAGTCATCCCGAAGTCCGTCTCTCCCTCTTCGAGATGTCAGCTAGGCCTCAGATGGAAGCACTCGCGAACAACGAAATCGACATCGCATTTACCCGCGAACTCGATCCACAATTCGCCGTTACACTAACGTCAGAACTCCTCTTCGAAGAACCTCTCGTTGCCGTCCTGCCGCGTGACCACCCTCTCGCCAGCGGCCCAGTCGCCCTCGAATCCCTCGCCGCGGAGCGCTTCGTCCTCATCCAGCGCGAAGTCTGGCCAACCCTGTTCGATTCCATCATTACGCTCTGCTCCAGCGCTGGCTTCTCCCCGCATGTCGCAAATACCGCCGCCAGATGGCCTGCTGTCCTGGCCCTTGTCGAAGCCGGCGAAGGCGTCGGCCTGGTAACAGCCGGCGTGCAAAGATTCCGCTTCAGCGGAGTCTCCTTTTGCCAGCTCACGCCAACCCGAGCCATCGGAGTAGCTCTGGCATGGCGCACGAACGAAAAATCAAGCCTCGTCGAAGCATTTCTCAACCTCGTTCGCGATCAAAAGGAGAGGATTCGCGGCTCCCAGGGCGAACCGCATCCACAGTAACTCTCAAGGCTCCAGACCCAAAGAATCTCGCCTCCGCAGTCACCTCAAAAGACTCCTACAGCGCATCTGAGGTAGCCTGATACCTGGGCGAGCTCACACGTTCTCCTGACCAATCCACAAGGAACCGCAATGACGTCCTGGCGCATCTGGAGAACCCGGCTCGTACTCTTCTTTGCCGTCCTCGGCCCAGGCTTCATCACCGCCAACGTGGACAACGACGCCGGCGGCATCCTCACCTACTCTCAAGCCGGCGCACAGTTCGGGTATAGCCTCCTCTGGACCATGCTCCCCATCACCCTCGCGCTCATCGTAGTGCAGGAGATGTGTGCCCGCATGGGAGTCGTCACCGGCAAAGGCCTCAGCGACCTTATCCGCGAAGAGTTCGGCCTCCGTATGACCTTCGTCGTGATGATCCTCCTCGTCATCGTCAACTTCGGCAACGTCATCACCGAGTTCTCGGGCATCGCCGGCAGCATGCAGCTCTTTCACGTGAGTAAGTACATCAGCGTGCCCGTCTGCGCCACCATCGTCTGGTTCCTGGTCGTCAAAGGCGACTACAAGAGTGTCGAAAAGGTCTTCCTCATCGCCAGTGTCTTCTACATCGCCTATATCGCAGCTGGAGTGCTCAGCGGCCCTAACTGGCACCTCGCCCTCGTCCAGACAATCAGACTGCCGCCACGCAGCGTCTGGAGCGACCACGAATACATCTACATGACCGTCGGCGTCATCGGTACGACTATCACCCCGTGGATGCAGTTCTACCTGCAATCCTCCATCGTCGAAAAAGGGGTGAGCGTCCGCCAGTACAAAGCCTCGCGCCTCGACGTCGTTGTGGGCTCTATCTTCACCGATATCGTCGCCTGGTTCATCGTCGTCGCCTGTGCCGCCACCCTTTACCTCCACGGCATCCGCAACATCGCTGACCCCTCCGACGCCGCCCAGGCCATGAAGCCGCTGGCAGGGAACTACGCCTTCATCCTCTTCGCCGCCGGACTCTTCAACGCTTCGCTCTTCGCCGCCTCGATCCTGCCCTTATCCACCGCCTACACCGTCTGCGAGGGCCTCGGTTTCGAGAGCGGACTCGACAAAAGCTTCCGCGAAGCGAAGTTCTTCTATTGGTTCTACACGCTTCTAATTGGCGCGGGAGCCGCGATCGTCCTCATCCCCAACTTCCCCATCATCCGTTTCAGCATCCTGTCACAAGTCCTCAACGGCGTTCTGCTGCCCGTCATTCTGGTCTTCATGCTTAAGCTCATCAACCGTCCAGAATTGATGGGCAAATACACTAACTCTCGCTGGCTCAACACTATAGCGTGGCTGACGGCAATCATCGTCACTGTTCTGTCCCTCATGTGGATATGGAACTTGATCCGTACCTAAATGTTTTGGAATTGGCATCCACATCGTAACTTGGTGATCAACCTTTATGAGTCCCCAATTCCTTAAACTTATCCTTCTTCCCGGAATGGACGGAACGGGAAATCTGTACGTGAACTTCATCGAGGGCCTCCCCGATGCATTTGAGATCGAAGTGTTGCGATATCCAACCGACCGTTTTCTGTCGTACGAGCAACTGGCACGCTTCGCAGGGTCTGGGACTTCGGGTGCAAAGCCATTTGTGCTCGTAGCTGAATCGTTTTCGACACCGCTTGCGATACAGTTGGCCGCAACAAAGCCGCCGAGCCTAAAAGGTGTAGTGATATGCGCAGGATTCATCACGAGCCCTGTGCGTGGTTGGCTTCGCCCCTGTGCTCGCTTTTATCGCCGCTTATGTTTCACTGCGCGCTGCCAGAATTTGTAGCGAAATATCTGCTCGTTGGGCCGAATGCATCGCGTTCGTTACTAGGTGCTCTGCGAACTGCGGTCTCATCAGTAAAGCCCAAGGTATTGTCGGCTCGCCTCCGGGCTGTTCTCACGTGTGACGCGCGAGCGGAACTAGAACAAGTCACCGTGCCAATCCTTTACCTGCAGGCGGAACAAGATCGTGTGGTTGGTAAGTCTTGTTTCAAGGAGATTCAGCGCATACGACCCAAGATAACTGTGACGGTAATTGAAGGTCCCCATCTACGCTTTCAGAGCGAGCCGCAAAGGACCGCTGACTGCGTCATGGAATTTATCCAAAAACTAATGCAGTGAGGGCCACTTACAACAACTTCCCTTCGGACAAATCCCGGATCAACCCAAGATCCGCCGCCAGAAAGTCATACTCCGGCAAATTCCGCAGGCTGGCCCATTGGATATCGTTGAATATCCGGTTCTCCATTACCCCGCTGAACTCCCGCACCACGAAGAACTGCAGATCGATCGCCCCACCGTTCCGGTACTTATGCCGAACCCGGGCCACCCGCGTGCCGATTACCGCAGAGATCCCAAGTTCCTCATCCAATTCGCGCGCCAAGGCATCTTCAGCGCCCTCGCCTGGTTCGATCTTGCCACCCGGAAACTCCCACTTCAGGCTCATCGGCTGATCCGGCTTGCGCTGGCACACCAGCACCTCAATCCCGCCCGAACCCTCGCGCAAAATTAGCGCGGCTACCACCAGCCGCAAGGGCTTGTGTACCGCTGGTTCGTCTAATTTGCGAATGGTTTCTTTCACCTGACTACAGTTTAGACGCCCACCGCACAGTAATAGCTTCAACTCTCTGTTTCAAGCTGGCTTAACCGATGCCGGATAGTAAACCGACCAGCCCTCGACAGCGCTCCGCTCCAGCAGCGCAGCCGAAGGATTCACCGGAAAAGCCCGCCGGGCAATCGCCAGCATCGCCGCATCATGCACCGAGTTCCCAAAGACCGCATCCGGAGCCGAAATCCCCACCCGCGCCAGCGCCGTCACCTTACCCTCGTCCGTGGGCACGTCCTGAATGACATCCGTGATCATCCCATCCTTCACCTGAACCCGAGCAGCCAGAACCCGGTCAGCGGGTATCCCAAACCGTTGTACGCCCTCTTCGATCACCCAGTCGTTGGTCGAGCTAACCGCCCAGATATCCACTCCCCGGCCTCTGAGCTCACTCACCAGCTCCAGCATCTCCGGAAAGATATTCTGCTCGATGCGGCTGGCAAAAAACTCCTTAGCCGCCCTGTGAATCTCGCTCTCCCGCAGCCCCTGATAAAGCTGGACCATCTCTCCGCAGATGGCCAGCTCGCTCACCTCGCCGTGCTTGTACCCGCGATACCGCCCATCGATCCAGTCCGTCGCCTCCCGCGAAACCAACCCCGTCTCAATCGTCCAGTTCATGAACCCGGATCCGGCATCACCGGACCAAAGCGTCCCATCGCAGTCGAAGACGGCCACTGAAGGATTCAACTCATAAACTGCAGCATGAAACTCATCGGTAGACAGAAGCTTTGCAGCAAGAACATGACTCACGTGAATAACTCTCAAATTCTGCGCAGCACCAGCCGCGCGACGATTTAACTTGCACAAGATTTAGTTCAATTTTACTAC
>DATDHL010000565.1:0-4658 GCA_036521575.1 Edaphobacter sp.
CCGGTGGTGCGGGCGTGGGAGCGCTCGTACTCGGCGAAGAGTTGGCCGAAGGACTCGGTGGTTTCGGTGGAATCGTTGGATTCGGGGGTGGGGTTTGAATCGGGGGTCGTGGGGTTCGACATGAACTGCTGGTGCCTCGAAAAGTATGGTTTGGCTAGCATATCACCGTGTGGACGACCGCGGATCTTCAGGGACAAGCACGGATTAGTGGCTTAACGGAATTTGCTGTGGATTACTTTGACAGTCTGTGGGGTACCCATCGACGGGCGGCCGACCCCAACCTTCGCGCGATCAGGCGCGCGCTCAAGATGGGGCACCCGGGATTGAAGAAGTCTGTCAAAAGAAGCTTGTTGTGGCTTTGAGCGGATATGATTCCAAGCGAAGCGGTTCTGCGGAATCCTCGCACTATATTTTTTTCTTTTGAGATGAAGGGAAGTGGTCTGTCCATGCGGAAGATTGGCATCATCATGAATGGCGTTACGGGGCGGATGGGGAAGAATCAACATCTGGGGCGGTCGATTGCGGCGATTCGGCAGCAGGGCGGATTGACGTTGGGGGACGGGTCGATGGTGATGCCGGATCCTGTGCTGGTAGGGCGGAATGGCGCGAAGCTTGAGGAGTTGGCTAAGGCCTGGAGTGTCGATCGGTGGAGTACGGATTTGGGTGCTTGTCTGGCAGATCCCGCGAATGTGATTTATTTTGATGCGCAGTCGACTTTGTTGCGGGCGGCTAGT
This sequence comes from Edaphobacter sp., assembly GCA_036521575.1. Classification (GTDB taxonomy): domain Bacteria; phylum Acidobacteriota; class Terriglobia; order Terriglobales; family Acidobacteriaceae; genus Edaphobacter. The sequence continues at coordinate 735 of DATDHL010000565.1, forward strand.
GTGCATGCGGCGCTGGCGGCGGGGAAGCATGTTTATTGCGAGAAGCCGCTGGCCGGGACGCTCGAGGATAGCCTGGCGCTGGCGCGTGAGGCGGCTAAGGCAGGAGTGAAGCATGGGGTGGTGCAGGACAAGTTGTTTCTGCCGGGAATATTGAAGTTGAAGCAGGTGATTGCGAGTGGGTTTCTGGGGAAGGTGCTCTCGGTGCGGGGGGAGTTTGGGTATTGGGTGTTTGAGGGGCCGATGCCTCCAGCGCAGAGACCTTCGTGGAACTACAGGAAGGAAGAGGGCGGCGGGATTATTCTCGATATGTTTCCGCACTGGCAATATGTGCTGGAGAATCTGTTTGGGCGGGTGACGGCGGTGAGTTGTATCGGCAGGACGACGATTCCTGAGCGTGTGGATGAGGCGGGCAAGACGTACACGTGTACGGCGGATGATGCAGCTTATGCGACGTTCGAGATTGAGGGCGGAGTGGTGGCGCACATCAACTCTTCGTGGGCTACGCGGGTGAATCGCGAGGATTTGCTGATTCTGCAGGTGGATGGGACGGAGGGGAGCGCGGCGGTTGGGTTGCGGGAGTGCAAGGTGCAGTCGCGGGTGACGACTCCGAAGGCGGTTTGGAATCCGGATATTGATAACCCGATTGATTTTCGGGCGGGATGGCAGACGGTTCCGACTACGACGTCAATCGATAATGCGTTCAAGATTCAGTGGGAGATGTTCTTGCGACATGTGCTGGAGGATGGGCCGTTTCCACATGGATTTTTGGAGGCAGCTAAGGGCGTTCAACTGGCTGAGGTGGGGCTGCAGTCGTGGGCGGGGCGGCGTTGGGTGGATGTTCCGGCTTTGACTGTAGGCTGATTTTTTGATTATGTAACTTTTCTGGGAACAAATAGGTGATGATGCGGATTCGACTGCCTCTTTCGGATGGATTGACTGAATACACGCTCAATGAAGCTGGGCCGCTGGCGGTGGTTGCTGGGCCGCCGCCGGTTTCACGGGTGGCTTATGCGGCGGCACATGTGGTGGTGGATCCGTTGCGGTCGACTCCGTTTACCAGGCCGGTATTGGATATGGAGGCGACGATGGCGTTTCGGCGGCATCTTTGGTCGCTGGGGTTTGGCGTGGCGGAGGTGATGGATACCGCGCAGCGGGGAATGGGGCTGGATTGGCAGACGGCGAAGGAGTTGGTACGGGTGTCGGCTGCGGAGGCTGGGGGGGCGATTGCCTGTGGGGCGAATACGGATCAGCTTGATCCGCAGCAGGTGGCGACGATCGATCAGGTGATCGCGGCCTATGAGGAGCAGTGCGAGGTGATTGAGGCTGCGGGCGGGCGTGTGATTTTGATGGCGAGCCGCGCGTTGGTGAAGTGTGCGACGGGCCCGGAGGATTATCAGCGAGTGTATGGGCGACTGCTGTCGAATCTTTCGCGGCCTGCTATTTTGCATTGGCTCGGGGAGGCTTTCGATCCGCAGTTGAAGGGCTATTGGGGTGGCGGTAGTGTGGATGAGGCGATGGCGGTTTGTCTTGAGGTGATTCGGGAGAATCGGGCGAAGGTGGATGGGGTAAAGATTTCGCTGTTGGATAAGTCGCGAGAGATTGCAATGAGGCGGCTGTTGCCCGCGGGCGTGCGGATGTATACGGGGGATGATTTTGATTATGCTGAGCTGATTCGCGGGGATGAGGTCGGGCATAGCGATGCTCTGCTGGGGATCTTCGATGGGATTGCTCCGGCGGCTGCGTTGGCGTTGCGGGCGCTTGATGCGGGGGAGTTCGCGAAGTATGAGGAGTTGCTGGCGCCTACGGTTCCGCTGTCGCGGCATATCTTTCAGACGCCCACGTTTTATTACAAGACCGGGTTGGTGTTTCTGGCTTATTTGAATGGGTATCAGGGACACTTCAGGATGTTGCAGGGGCAGGAGAGTGCGCGGTCGATTGTGCATCTTGCGGAGTTGTTTGTGCTGGCGGATAAGGCGCGATTGTTGAGCGATCCGGAGCTGGCGGTGCAGCGGATGAAGTTGGTGCTTGAACTGGCGGGAGTTGTCGCGTGATGAACGACCTTTCGCGGTTGAGCTTTAACCAGATGACGGCGGGGAAGCGTGGGCTGCGTGAAGTGGTCGATGCTTGTGTGCGGCACGGGGTTCCTTGGATTGGGCCTTGGCGGCATGCGGTGGGGGATGCTCCGGCTGAGGCTGGGCGATTGATTCGAGAGGCTGGGCTGCGGGTTTCGAGTCTTTGCAGAGGTGGGATGTTTCCGGCGGGCACGGCGGAGGAGCGAAGGAAGAGGATTGAGGATAATCTGTGGGCGATTGATGAGGCGGCGGCGGTGGGGACGGATCTGCTGGTGTTGGTGAATGGGCCTGCTCCTGATAGGGACATCGATGGGGCTCGGCAGATGGTGGTCGATGGGATTGGGGAGATTGTGGGGCATGCGGAACAGTGTGGGGTGAGGCTGGGGGTGGAACCGTTGCATCCTATGTTTGCTGCGGACCGGTCGGTGGTGGTGACGATGGGTGAGGCGAACGGGATTGCTGAGCAGTTTGATTCGCGGTGGGTGGGGTTGGTGGTGGATGTCTATCACGTGTGGTGGGACCCGACGGTGTATGCGGAGATTGCGCGGGCTGGGCGGCGGATTTTTGCGTTTCATGTGTCCGACTGGATTGTTCCGACGCCGGATATTTTGATGGGGCGAGGGATGATGGGGGATGGGGTGATTGAGATTCGCCGGTTGCGGAAGGCGGTTGAGACGGCCGGGTATGAGGGGCCGATTGAGGTTGAGATATTCAACGAGGCGCTCTGGGCGAGGCCGGTGGATGAGGTGGTAGGGCTGGTCGCGGAGAGGTTTCTGGAGTTCGTTTAGATTTTTTGCTGTTAAAAGCAGTGGAGTAGGGGCGCAGACGGCTGGTGAGGGCGTGAGCATATAATTGGCCGGCTGCGGTGCCTGTGTACTGGCTTTGCTGATCGGTGGTGGTTGGGCCTGACGTTTTCGGGTGGGTTGCTGGGAGATGCCCAATGGTCCTTCGCAGGGTTCTCGTGATTGTTTTGGGGATTGCGGCTGTCGGTCTTTGGTTGCCGGGCGGGGTGGGTTATGCGCAGGCTGTGCCTACGGGCGATCAGCTGAAGCAGTTGGTGGCTCCGGTTGCGCTGTTTCCGGATGCGTTGCTGGCGCAGATATGTGCGGCGTCTACGGATCCGCAACAGGTTCTTGATGTGGATCGGTGGGTGCGGCAGAATAACCATCTTTCGCAACAGCAGTTGACGGATGCGGCGCAGCAGCAGGGGTTTGACCCGGCGTTTATGTCGCTGGTGAACTTTCCTACTGTGCTGGACATGATGGTGACGAATCTGGATGACTTTGCGGCGCTGGGGGAGGCGTTCAAGGCCGATCAGCAGGCGGTAATGGCTGCGATTCAGACGCTGCGGCAGGATGCGTATTCGAGAGGTGTGCTGGATAGCAATGAGTACCAGACGGTGTCGGTGCAGCAGCAGGGCAATGTGCAGGTGGTGGTGATTCAGCCGGCGAATCCGCAGGTGGTGTTCGTTCCGCAATATCAGCCGCAGCAGGTGTGGTCGAGTGGGCCGAGCACGGGGGATGTGATTGCGGCGTCGATGGTGAGTTTTGGCGCGGGGATTGCGTTAGGGGCGTGGATGAACAACAGCCAGCCGTGGGGCTGGGGTGGATGGGGCTGGGGTTGGGGCGGACGGGGGATGGTTGTTCATAACAATGTGTGGGTGGTGAACAATCGGTGGAGAAGTCCGCATCCGACATGGCGTGCGCGGCCGCCGAGGTTTGGCCCTCCGATTCATGCGCGGCCGCCTTCGAACTGGAATCAGCGGCCGAATTATCGTCCGCCGCCGTCGGGGTGGAGACCGAATGGGCCGAACAATCGGCCTCCCGGCGGCGGAAATAATGTGGGGAATAAC
>DATDHL010000566.1:0-2618 GCA_036521575.1 Edaphobacter sp.
CTCAAAAACAACGAAGACCCGCGAGCGATCTCGGCATCCTGGAAACCTGACCTCGACGCTTTCCGCCAGCGCCGTAAGGCCTATTTACTCTATCCTTGAGAAAATGGTCTGACCCAAAAGACGTACCAATATTGCAATCCATCCTTCACAAATTCATGCTTCGTTTCCCTTCACTGCATCACAATAGAGAGACCTGTATCTAGGAGAGGGACTTCCATGCCCCGGATCAACTTCCAGCAACAACTCGTAGCCTTGAAGGACAAGCTTCTCGCCATGGCTGCTCTCTCGCAGCAGGCACTCTCGCTTTCTCTCGAGGCCTACCTCACCGGCGACATCGGCCTCTGCGATCACGTCAAGGAGATCGAAGAAGCCATCAACACCGCCGAACGCGACGTCGACGAGATGGCCTACGACCTCCTCGCAAAAGAGCAGCCCATGGCCATCGACCTCCGCTTCATCCTCTCCGTCATCAAGATCAACGGCGACCTCGAGCGCATCGGCGACCAGGCCTCCAACATCGCCCAGCGCGCCCAGGCCGTCAGCGAAGACCCGCAGATCGTCCTTCCCATCGACATCCCCGACATGGGCGAGAAGGTCGGCATCATGATCCGCCGAGCCGTCCAATCGCTCCTCGAGGCCGATGCCCGCCTCGCCGAATCCGTCCTCGCCATGGACGACGAGATCGACGATATGAACCGCGAGGTCCAGGCCGAACTGGTTGACGTCATGCAGCAGCATCCCGCCGTCAGCAGCCAGGCCCTCAACGCCATCATCATCTCCCGCAACCTCGAGCGCGCCGCCGACCACGCCACCAACATCGCCGAAGACGTCATCTTCTGGGTCCGAGGCTCCGACGTCCGCCACAAATACTCCCTCGCCGGAGCGGAGTAGCACCACAGGCTTAAACTCGTTGGAAGTGGACCCTGAGAGTTCTTGCTTTGAAAGGGAGTGGCTTCAGCCGCGCCGCAAGTGACTCCATTTAATGTGGCTTTAGGCACGGAGGGAATCTCGCCGCGCCACAAGAGAGTTTCCTCACGCCACTTTAACCACGGGCTTTCTCTCATTCAACATAAGTGCACAGCCTCCGAGTACATCGAATCCCTCCATCGCCCGAATCAACTCCTTTTGCCCTTTATCCCCGTTTAGGTCAAAATGCGATAGATCAACCATCTGCATCTCTGCCCGCACCAGAGAAAGGTATTCGGCATGCTCACGACAGTGGTTCTTTTCTGTTTCCTGATTGGGTGTATCGCTGGCCTGCGCTCCCTCACCGCCCCTGCCGCCGTCTGCTGGGGAGCGCATCTAGGCTCGCTGCACTTCACCGGAACAAGCTTTAGCTTCATCGATCACACCGTAACCCTGGCCATCTTTACCCTCCTTGCTCTGGTCGAACTGGTGGTGGACAAGCTGCCCAACACACCCGCGCGCACCGCGGCTACCGGCCTGATCGCCCGCATCGTCACCGGCGCGTTCTGCGGAGCGGCGCTCGCAATCGCCACTGGCGGCGGCTTCCTCGGCGGATCTATCATCGGTATCGTTGGCGCACTCGTCGGCACCTTCGGCGGATATCACATCCGCCACTTCCTCGACACCAAGGCCAACCTCCCCGACTTCGCCGTCGCCCTCGCCGAAGACCTCGTTGCAATCGTCGGAGCCTTCTTCATCGTCTCTCACGTATAAGCCGGCAGTTTTCTCCCCGCAACAGGAGCCACGCGTCTGAATAAACAAGCTTTGCTCTTTGTGTTCTTTTGGTTCAAAATGCGATAGATCAACCGGTCGCACCTCTTCCGCTCGACGAACGGGAACCACAATACCTTTGCCCTAAGAAAGGTACCTCGATGCTCACGACAATCATTTTCTTCTGCTTTCTTCTCGGCTGCGTAGCTGGTCTGCGCACCTTCACAGCTCCTGCGGTCGTTTGTTGGGGTGCACATCTCGGCTGGCTGCACTTCGCCGGAACCAGCTTCGGTTTTGTGGATTACATGGTGACGCTCGTCATCTTCACCTTATTGGCGCTGGGAGAACTTATCACCGACAAGTTGCCGAAGACTCCCGCCCGCACCTCCCCTCCGCAACTGATCGGGCGCATTATCTTTGGTGGATTTGCAGGCGCGGCACTTTCGGTGGCCCTTGGCGGCACTCTCATCACGGGTGCCCTTGCTGGCATGGTCGGTGCTGCCATTGGAACCTTCGCTGGCTACCACATGCGCCACGCTCTGGTCACTCAGGTGCACTTGCCCGACTTCCCCGTAGCTGTCATGGAAGACCTCCTCGCCATCGCAGGCGGCCTTTTTCTCGTCTCTCGCTTTTAATTTCGGTTGTCTCGCCTGCCGTACTTATCCGAAGTTCGGCAGAAAGGAATTCCATGCCCGAATCAACACACTTCGACGCGATCATCATCGGCTCCGGCCAGGGTGGTAACCCTCTGGCCAAAGCACTCTCCGACAAAGGCAAGCGCACCGCAATGATCGAACGCTCCAACGTCGGCGGAACCTGCATCAACACCGGCTGCACCCCCACCAAAACCATGGTCGCCAGCGCCGAGGTCGCCTACCTCGCACGCCGCGGAAAGGACTATGGCGTTCGTACCGGCGAAATCTCGATCGACCTCTCCGTAG
>DATDHL010000567.1:0-3650 GCA_036521575.1 Edaphobacter sp.
CGCAAGATAATCCGGCCGCCGATTGTTGTACTTCAGGTAGTAAGCATGCTCCCAGACGTCATTCCCAAGAATCGGATAGAGCCCCTGCGAAAGCGGATTATCCTGATTCGCGGTCGTCACAACCTTCAGCTTGCCGCCATCAAACACCAGCCAGCCCCAGCCCGAACCAAACTGCTTGGCCGTCGTCTCATTGAATAGCTTCTTGAAGTCCTCAAACGACCCAAAGTCCTTCGTAATCTGATCGGCAATCGTGCCCGTCGGAGCGCCGCCCCCATTCGGTTTCATAATCTGCCAGAACATCGTATGGTTGACGTGACCGCCGCCATTGTTCTGCACAACCTTGCGCACGTCCTCAGGAATGCTCGCCAGGTCCTTAATGAGCTCCTCGGGAGACTTCGTCCCAATCTCAGGATGCTTCTCAACCGCACCGTTCAGGTTCGTCACATACGTCTGGTGATGCTTGTCATGGTGCAGCTTCATCGTCGCTTCGTCGATGGTGGGCTCAAGCGCCGCATAGTCATAGGGCAAAGGGGGTAGTTCGTAAGCCACGGTGATCTCCTGTCGTCTTGCGTTTTCTCATTTACCGGCGCTTCAATCCACCGGCGTCAATTACTTCTGATGCCATCCACGCTCACGGCGATGCAACCGCCTCAAGCCCGGTGCAGTCTTCGAAATCATAGCGCAACTGCAACATACATCGCCTGTTCACGCCCGTTCCGCTCCCACAACCGCCACTTTTGCGTTCTAATAGAAATCCAATGAGCGATACCGCCCCCCTCTACCGCTGGCTCGACGACGAGGGCCCCGCCTTCGGTGCCCCAGGCCTCGAACCCCGCTGGACCTCCAGCAAGAAGGACGCCGTCTCCACCGCCTACGCCGCCTCCAGCCGCGTATGGTTCACCGCCTCCCACGGCACCCTCAACGAGATCTACTACCCCACCATCGATCGCCCCCAGACCCGCGACATGGAGCTCCTTTTCTCCGACGGCGAAACCTTCTGCCGCGAAGAAAAACGCGACCTCGAGTACGACTTCGACTACATCGACTCCGATGCCCTCGCCGTCCGCGTCAGCACCACCGACCCCGACGGCCGCTACACCATCGTCAAAGAGTTCATCACCGACCCCCACCACCCAGTCGTCCTGATGAACGTCAAAATCACCGGCGACGAAACCCTCCTCTCCCGCCTCAAGTGCTACGCCCTCCTCGCCCCGCATCTCAACGGAGGCGGTGCCGGCAACTCCGCCCGTTCCATCGACGTCGCGGGGAAGCGCTGTCTCTTAGCCTGGAAGGGCAACACCTCGCTCGCCTTCGGAGCCAATTGCGGCTTCACCCGCTCCTCCTGCGGCTACGTCGGCACCAGCGACGGCTTCCAGAACCTCTGCCGCGACATGAAGATGACCTGGCAGTTCGGCCAGGCGCTCGACGGCAACATCGCCATCATGGGCGAGATCGACCTCGCCCGCCACCGCGAGTTCACGATCGCCATTGCATTCGGTGACGGGCATCACGCCGCCATCGCTCACATGATGCAGAGCCTCGCCACCCGCTACGACAACCTCCGTGCCCGTTTCCTCGTCCAGTGGAGCCGCGCCGCCTCGCCCGAACGCCTCTCCCCCGCCTCCACCGACGGCGGCGCCCTCATGCGCATCAGCCACAACGTCCTCCTCACCCACGAGGACAAGACCTACTCCGGAGCCTTCATCGCCTCCGCCTCCATCCCCTGGGGTGCCTCAAAGGGAGACTCCGACCTGGGCGGCTACCACCTCGTCTGGACCCGCGACATGGTCCAGACCGCCACGGCCCTCCTCGCCTGCGGCCGCACCGACACCGCCCTCCGCGCCCTCGTCTACCTTGCCTGCACCCAGCGCCCCGACGGCAGCTTCGCCCAGAACTTCTGGATCGATGGCACCCCCTACTGGACCGGCATCCAACTCGACGAGGTCGCCTTCCCCATCATGCTCGCGTGGCGGCTCTGGAAGCTCGACGCCCTCGGCAACTTCGACGTCGTCCCCTTCGTCGAGCGCGCCGCCGCCTTCCTCGTCCGCTACGCCCCCATCACACAGCAGGAGCGCTGGGAAGAGACCCCCGGCTATTCTCCATCCACACTAGCCGCCGTCATCTCCGGTCTCATCTGCGCCGCCGACATCGCTCGCGCCAACCAGTCCACCGAGCTAGCCTCCTTCCTCGAAACCTACGCCGACTGGATCGAATCCCACCTCGACGAGTGGACCACTACCACCGAAGGCGTCCTCCTTCCCGACGTCAAGTACCACTACATGCGCATCCGTCCACCCGCCCCCGGCGAGCCCTTCTACAACGAGCAGGCCGGCCCCGGCATCATCCGCATCGCCAATCGCGAGCCCGGCGAGCAGTACGACTTCGAAGCCCGCCAGATCATCGACGCCGGCTTCCTTGAGCTCGTCCGCTACGGTATCCGCCGCGCCGACGACCCCCTCATCATCGACTCCCTCAAAGTCGTCGACCACATCCTCAAGATCGAAACCCCCTTCGGCACCTGCTGGCGCCGCTATAACCACGACGGCTACGGCCAGAAGAAGGACGGCGGCCCCTACGACGGCTGGGGACAAGGCCGCGCCTGGCCCCTACTCACCGGCGAACGCGGTCACTACGAGCTAGCCGCCGGCAACGACTACACTCCCCACATCGCCGCCATCGAACGCTTCAGCTCCATCGGCGGCATGCTCCCCGAACAGATCTGGGACCACGCCGACCTCCCCTCTGCCGGTCTCTTCCTTGGCCGCTCCGCCGGCTCTGCCCAACCCCTCGTCTGGGCCCACTCTGAGTACCTCAAACTCCTGCACTCCGCCATCGACGGCCGCGTCTATGAACGCATCTCCATCGTCGAGCAGCGCTACGCCGTCCCACCTGGCAAACGCACTTTCAAAAATCACGTCGAAATCTTCAAGCTCGGCCGCCCTCTCACCGACATCACCGCCGGCCACACCCTCCGCATTCTCAACCCCGATCACTTCCGGGTCGTCTATTCGCTCGACAACTGGGCCACGGTTCTCAATCAGGACTCCCACTCCATCGGCTACTCGGGCTTCTTCGCCGACATACCCACAACCGCCAGCGCCAGCGCCACCGGCACCATCGTCTTCACCCTAAGCTGGCTCATCGACGGCCAGCCCGAACGCTGGCTCGGCAGAAACATCGAAGTCATCATCCCCCAGTCCTAAGGCCAGATTCGCATTACAAGTTCGCATCATTAGTTAGGCTTTGAAAGGGCGCGACTTAACACGCTGCTGAAAAAGGTGCTGTTTTGCAAGGGCCCGGCTTTACTGGCCCCCTGCGCTGTTTTGCAAGGGCCCGGCTTTAGCCACGCCGCAAGTAGCTCAATTTCAATGGGGCTTTAGCCCCTGAGGGAATTACCAAGCGTTCAAAAGCTCTGACCCTGCAGAGATGCAGCATCCCCGTCTCGCCTGTACACTGTTATGGATAGGCCCAAACTACATAAAACCAGTGCCGTAGCCCTCGTGCTGCGCCCGTAACAAAGGAAAAGAATGAGCGATCAGCAGCAGAACGATCTCGACCAGCTCTCCATCAACGCCCTCCGCTTCCTCGCCGTCGACGCCGTTCAAAAAGCCAACTCCGGCCACCCCGGCGCCCCTCTCGGATGCGCACCC
>DATDHL010000568.1:0-2121 GCA_036521575.1 Edaphobacter sp.
CAGACCGCCAGTATGGCCGCCTGCATTCCTGCTTTACGAAAAATCGTCATCTTCATCGAAATTTCACCTCGCGCTTGCGCGCCGGACGATCTCTTCCAGCGCATAAGTCTGCTCCTACAGACGCGATTCCAGCGCAAAATGTTCTCCATTACGGTGAAAAAACCCTAAATCTACATGCCGCGTTCTGGTTGAAAGCAATAGGGGTCGCCGTGCGCCGCCGCATAGGCCTCCACAACTTTCAGAAAGGCCAGCGCCGCGTGCGACAGACTCGCCTGCCGCCGGTAGACCAGCCGCAACTTGCGTTCGAGCTGAAGCTCCTGAATCCGCACCTTTATCAGCGCGCCGCTCTCCAGCTCCGGCTGGACCGTCAGCCCCGGCACCAACGCGACGCCATTGCCCATCTCCACAAACCGCTTGATCGCCTCCAGCGACGGCAGCTCAACGCCCATCCGCAACGGAGTTTTATGTCGCTGGAACGTCTGGATCACCTTCTGGCGTTGCGGCGACGATACGTTATGCGCAATGAAGTTCTGAGCCCCAAGTTGCCGGATCGAGACCGCTTCCTCCTTCGCAAGTGGGTGTTGCGGGTTGACCACAAACGCCAGCTCATCCCGATACACCACCATCGACTTCAACTGAGCATCATCGGGCCGAAACGACAGCACCCCGATCTCCACTGAATGCATCAGCACCTCATCGGAGATGCGACTCGCTAGGGTCCGCTGCACTGCCAGCTTGATCCGCGGATTCTGCCGCCGAAACTCATCCAGCAACGGCAGCAGATAGAGGCATGTGTACTCATTCGCCGCCAGGTTCAGCCTGCCCCGATGCAGCGACCGCAGCTCCGTCAGAGCCCCTTCGGCCTCCGTACGCAGATTCAGCAACTTAGCCGCATACTCCCGCAGCACTTCACCGGCGTCGGTTAGAGTGCCGTCCCGCGACGACCGCTCAAACAACACTTCTCCAAGTTCACTCTCGAGCTTGGCGATTGCCTGACTCACTGCGGGCTGAGTACGATGGAGGCGTGCCGCCGCGCGCGAGAAGCTTCGCTCTTCCGCCACCGCCAGAAACGTCTCCATCTGGACCAGATCCAAGCTTCACCTCGCCGCTGCAAGTGTTAGGCGTATCGAATACGTCAATTAGAATTTATGATACATGTGGAAGTCATCATAAGGCCGCATTATGATGTTTCCAGATCGGGAGTGACAAAAGCCTATGGTCGATCCAAACAAGATCGTCTTCTTCGACACCACCCTCCGCGACGGAGAACAATCCCCCGGCTGCACCATGCACCACGAAGAAAAACTCCGCATGGCGCACCAGCTCGCGGACCTCGGCGTCGACATCCTCGAAGCCGGATTTGCTATCGCCTCCGAAGGTGACTTCAATGCCGTGCGCGAGATCGCCCGCGAGGTTAGAGGCACGCGCATCGCCTCTCTCGCCCGCTGCAAGCGCGAGGACATCGAGGCCGCAGGTCGCGCCGTCCAGCCCGCCGCCAGCAACCGCATCCATGTCTTTCTCGCCACGTCCGACCTTCACCTCGAAGCAAAGCTCAAGATCACCCGCGAGCAAGCCGTCGACCAGGCCACCGAGGCCATCCGCCTAGCCCGCACCTTCGTCGACGACGTCGAGTTCTCCACCGAGGACGGCACTCGCACCGACCCTGATTTCCTCCTCAAGGTGATCACTGTCGCCATTCAGGCCGGGGCCACCACCATCAACATCCCCGACACCGTCGGCTACACCACGCCCGCCGAGTACGAGGCCATCTTCCGCACCGTCAAGGCCAAGGTTTCTGGCATCGAAAACATCGTCCTCTCTACCCACTGCCACGACGATCTTGGCATGGCAGTCGCCAACTCTCTCGCTGGCATCCAGGGTGGAGCCCGCCAGGTCGAGTGCGCCATGAACGGCATTGGCGAGCGCGCGGGCAACGCCGCTCTTGAAGAGATCGCCGCCGCCCTCATGGTCCGCCGCGACCAGTTCCCCTACACCAACAACATTAAGATGGAGCAGCTCTACCCCACCAGCCAGTTGCTCTCCCAGTTCATCAGCTTCGGGGCGGCCCCGAACAAGGCTGTCGTCGGAGCCAACGCATTCGCGCACGAGTCCGGCATCCAC
>DATDHL010000569.1:0-2884 GCA_036521575.1 Edaphobacter sp.
CTCCTGCGCGGAAGAGTCAACGGCCTCTGGTACGGCAGCTTCTGGCCCGACGCCCCTCACATCTTCGAGACCGAAGACGGACTCCACCAGCTCTGGTCCGGCCCCCACCGCATCTTCCTGATGACCTACGACCCCAACCGAGCCGCCGATCTCGCCCACTTCGGCCCAGTCCACACCCTCGCCACCGCCGGAGGAAAGATCCTCCTCTCCAACCAGAACTGAAGAGTCATTCGCGTATACGGCGAGCCAAAGACACCGCGAAAATAAACCTCAAAAAAGTGCCGATTTTTCAGCACTCCAAAAACGACAGTCCACAAACCACGATTGCCACACTTCGCGCCGCTAGTGATCCACGAAAAACCACCCGCCAGCAACCCCTTTTCCCAAAATCCCCTCAAAAAACGCCCATAAACGCAGAAAAGCCCCAGCCGAAGCCGGGGCTCTACTCACCAAAAAATTTCCTACTAAACGCTGAAAGAAGACCCGCATCCGCAGGTGCTCTTCACCGCGGCATTTTCGAACTTAAACCCTGCCGCCTCAAGCGTTTCCACGTAGTCCACCGTGCAATTCTGCAGGTACATCGCCGAGGTGGCGTCCACAAACACCTTTAGATCCTCAAACTTATAGACCTTATCCATCATGCCGCTCTGATTCTCGAACGACATCGAGTACTGGAAGCCCGAGCACCCGCCACCAACCACGCCAATCCGCAGCCCAGCCGGAACCGGATCTTGGGTCGCCATGATCTCCTTCACCTTCGCAATCGCGGCGTTCGTCAGGGTCACAGGCTGCGTCGAAGCAGGAACTCCAGTAACGACTTCAGCGGTAGGGGTTACGGTTGCAGTGGACATCGAGGGAAATCTCCTTAGAAAGCTACCTATTCAGTGTAGTCCCCCACCGCCCAGGCGGCAAGATCACACACCCATTACATATAACTAGATGCGCGCCAGCCCCATCGGATGCACCCAAAACCTGATACTATTCCCCCACTTGTTCCATCTAAAGCCCATGAAACCGCTGCTCTTTATCTCGAATGCCTTCATCAACACGTTTGGCATCACCCAGCCATCCCCAAAGGCAGCCAATCGAGCCGCATGGTTCATCGCAATCCTCCTCCTCCTCGTCCTGGTGGCGGTTGGTACGGCCGGATTTTTTGCAGTTCACACCCTATACCATCATTAACTTAGTGATCACCCGTCACTAACCCGTACCCCCTTCCATGAAAAACATGGTTCATCGTCCACCTCGAGGCGTATGATTCCACCGGACGGCCCGCAACCTTCGAGCCCGCTACCAGACTCGCCAAGCGCAGCAGACCGCCTATGAAAGTGACCCTGTTAGGGCGGAGGAAAATTTATATGATGAGCTCTTTACCCATGTTGCTCATTATCTGGGCGGTGGTGGCGGCCTGTTTTCTAGCGCTGCTTGCTTACCGTGGGCAACTGACACGCTACGAAGAAGACCAGCTCTTTCTTAGCGATTCGGAATCCAATGAACAAAAAGAGCAGAGCGAGATCGTTCGCAAAGTAAATAAAATTCAGCCGATCATCCGCGTCCTGGGCGTTGCCACAGCAGCTATGACGGCTGGCATCGTCGGAATCTTCACCTACGACGCATGGCAACACCTGAAATAAATTTTTGTCTCGGACCTGCACCGACCTTCCATCACACGGCCGACTCGCAAGCGCGGGGTCGGCTGTCTGATTTAACCATCCCTTCGCGTCAGGACAACTCGCCCACCACTCCCTCCATCTGACCTTATAGACTGCGCGCACGCGAGCACGTCACTTCGGCACGTCGAGCGCAAAGACTCAGCAGCTGACCAGGATTTCAACAGGAAAGGGCCATCAACACGTCAATTCGTAGCTGGTCCAATAAAACGAAACACAACTTAGTTTCATTCAATTGATTTGCTGCATCTAGCGGCAAAGGAGCCCTCCCATGTCCAGCAAGAACACCGCTGTCTTCGGTATCTATCCCACGCCGGCTGCGGCAGAGCGTGGCGTGGACCGCCTGCTCGCGCTCGGATTCACAAACTCCGCAGTCTCTGTCCTGTTACAAGACGACATGAGCACTCGCGATTTCGCACACGAAAAAAACACAAAAGCTCCCGAAGGCACAGCCACCGGTGCAGCGACTGGTGGAGTAATCGGGGGTACTCTTGGCCTGCTTGCAGGTATTGGAGCACTTGCGATACCCGGCATTGGCCCGCTCATCGCTGCAGGTCCCATCATGGCCACGCTTGCCGGACTTGGAGTCGGAGGCACAGTAGGCGGCCTGGTCGGAGCGCTAGTCGGCACGGGCATCCCCGAGTATGAAGCCAAGCGATACGAAGGGCGCGTCAAGAACGGAGGAACTCTTCTCTCCGTCCGCTGCGACACGCTCGGCCAGATATCGACCGCCAAAGATGTCCTGAAGGCCACCGGCGCGGATGACATCTCCTCCACCTCAGAGGCACCTGCAGAAAAAGAGGCAGTCCGCGAAAGTGCTATCTACACCAGAGCTTGATCCCCTGATCTGGCTCGAGGCCCGGTCTTGCACGCAGGCAGGCATCGGCCTTAGCTCAATAGTGCAAAACGCAAAAGGACGAGCCCAAAAGCTCGTCCTTTTGCACTCATGGAACAAAATCAAGCGTTATAAGTCGAAGACGAGACTCGTCCTCCACGTCCGGTCCAGTTCGTGTGGAAGAACTCCCCCCGAGGCTTATCCACGCGCTCGTACGTGTGCGCGCCGAAGAAGTCCCGCTGAGCCTGCAACAAATTCGCTGGCAACCGCTCCGTCCTGTACCCGTCATAAAAAGACAGAGCCGTAGAGAACGCAGGCATTGGCACACCAATCTCAATTGCGTGAATGACAGCCTTGCGCCACGACCATCCGTACTTGT
>DATDHL010000570.1:0-5601 GCA_036521575.1 Edaphobacter sp.
TTGCCGGCGTAGGGGAGCATGGCTTCCCAAAGGAGCTCACCGGACTTGCTGTCGAAGGCTCGGATTTTCCTGTCATAGATGGTGCCAGCGATGATAACAACACCACCTGCCGTTACGATCGGGCCGCCATAATTTTCTGAGTCGGTGTTCTTCATTCCTTTCGCGGCGAGTTCTGGATACTCTCCCAACGGGATCTTCCAGAGATACATGCCGGTATTGAGATCGATCGCATTCAGCGTTCCCCACGGCGGGACAACGGCAGGATATCCGTCCGGATCAATAAATTTCTTGTAGCCGGTGAAGAGATACTTAGCCATGACGGCTGGCTCTGCAGTCGACTCCGCTTCGCCCTTCGAGGAGGTCTCTGCCGGGCTTGTAATAGGATCTGCGCTATTACCGAGGAAGCGGAGAATGGCGGAGGTCCGGGCACCTGCCCATTGTAAGAGGTAGTCTTTATCTGCACCCCATTGCCGATATCCAGCGTACAAGGCTCAATCCGAAGTCTGTGGTCGGGATGACTAGATGATGGAGAGAAGACTGCATGTGCAAACTTCTGATCTAGTCCGGAGAGGGCGGTAACCCCGACTCCAGCTAGAACTGATCTACGATTCATGCCAAATCCCCGACCCTTATTGATTCCTATATACGAAAGACTAGCGTTGTTCGAATTCTAAGTCTAATAAGCCTATGTCTTCTTTTGTCAACGAATACTTAGGCTCAGGTCGTAACTGCTGACATCACCGGCACAACAAGCGATGCAATGGGTGCGGCCCGTTATGCTGGCTTCATGGGGAACATGTCTCTCCGATCAAAGAACCTGTTTATCCGATTTTGCCGGCACTAATTTAGCCTTGGCCGAATTCCAGCGCCGCTCAGCCAGGATCAGCAGGTAACTCTCGGCTGTGCTCATCGAGCTGGTTCAGGATACGCACACTGCGGCCATCGTGCGTTCGCGCACTCACGAACTCATAGCTCCGCACATGGTTGGAGTGCGTCGGCCCGAGCCGCACACACGAGCCATCACTGAGCCATAACCGCCCTCTGGCCTTCTGCTTCTTGGTACCTTCAACCCTTCGCGACGCCAGATGCGTTCGACTCGGTCCTTGCCTGCCTTGTTCGGTAGTCAGCGGAATGGCCCGGTGGATGGGAATATTTATCCCGCATTGTCGGTCAGACTCGGAATCAACAGCAGTCTTTCTATGAATTGAATTACGTGCAGACCGGCGTCGAAGAACAGGCTGGGGCCGGAAGCTAGCACGCGTCTCTTTACGAAATTCCCAATTTTTCCCACGGGCGATGTGCGGATCATAGTTACTGCATTTTGGGGCGAACGCCCTTGAGGTTCGATGCGGCCCAATGAGTCCCGCTTTCACCTCTACAGTTTCCGCATCCACAAGTCTGTATAAGATACGGGTATGTTTCGCGGGACGCCGTGGAACATAACCCGTCACAATGATGGTTGCGATAGATAGGGAGCGGAATTAGAAGGTCTGAAGCAACTGAGAGTGCCCTAGTCTCCCGCTATAACGAGTTGTTCGTCCTCCTTCAAGGCGCGGCCCCCTGCTCCTACCCAGGTGCCAGTCCAGCGTTTGGAGACTATGCGGAGAAGGATAAGGATGAGGAAGGCGAGAGCCGCGTAGATGATGAAGCCTGCGGTGTAGGAGCCGGTGCGCTGTCGGGACTGCCCGAGGAGGTTGGGCAGGATGGAGCCGCCCAGCGCACCGATCTCTCCAATCATGCCGCCGGCAACTGCGGTGGTGATGGGCCAGCGGAGAGGGACGAGCTGGAAGGTCGCTCCGTTGCCTGCGCCCAAAGCGGCGAAGCAGAGCATGAAGAGAAGCGTCGTTATGAGCAGGGAGGGGGTGGCCATGAGGCCGAAGAGTCCTGCGATGGCGACGAGGAAGACAACGGACAGCGTGGTGATGCCGCCGATTCGATCTGCAAACCAGCCGCCGAGGACACGTGTGACGCTACCGGTAAGCGTAGCGAGTACAGTCAGGTTGCCAGCCTGAATTTTGGAGACGTGGAACTGGCTGAAGAAGAACGAAGGCAGGAAGGTGGCGAGGCCGATGAAACCGCCGAAGGTGATGATGTAGATGAGATTGAAGGCCCAACCATCTTTTTCCGTGAGGCAGCTTAGGTGCTGCTTCAGGCTCTGGTGTTCGATGTCAGGTGGCTCTTTTGCGAAGAAGATCATGACAAGGAAGGGGAGCAGCATGAGCCCTGCAGCGAAGCCGTAGACGTGCTGCCATCCGAAGTGCGTGGCGAGCCGCGGGGCGAAGAGTGCGGCGAGAGCTGTGCCGCTGTTGCCTGCTCCTGCGATGCCCATGGCCAGGCCCTTGTACTGCTTCGGGAACCAGCCTGAGCCGAGAGAGAGCGCGACGCCAAAACTGGCACCGGCGATTCCTAGAAGAACTCCCATGGCGAGGACGTCATTGAAGGTCTTGACGAAGAGGAAGCCGTAGAGCAGTGCGATGATGATCGCGGACATCTCGACGATTGCAGCGTTCTTTCTGCCGATGTACTGCGAGATGACGCCGAGGGGAAAGCGCATGAAGGCTCCGGCGAGTGTGGGGATCGAAACCATGAGGCCGATCTGAGCGGGGCTGAGATGGAACTGCTCGGAGATGAAGGGACCCATGACGCCGTTGAGCACCCAGACGGCGAAGCTGAAGTCGAAGTAGAGAAACGCGGCCAGGAGGGTTGGAGGGTGTCCCGACTTGAGAAAGAGCTTGTAGTTTGCCAATGAGGTCCTCGTTGGATTGATAGGTGGCTTGCTGGTCGGGAGCGTCGGGGATCCCTGGAGTGATGCGACTGCGTGCCGGCGGCTTGGCCGGGGATGTTAGTTCAAGGTCTTTGCGAATTTTTCTATTCGGACGGCGCACTGCTTGAAGTTCGGTTCTCGCGAGATGGGGTCGAAGGCCCCGAGAGTCACGCGGTTGGAGTTGGTTTCGGAGAAGTGGAAGGGCATGAAGACCTGTCCCGGGGCGACGATGCCGGTGATCCTGAGTTCGAGGTTGCGGACGCTGCTGCGGCGGGAGACTACGTTGACGCGATCGTGAGGCTTGAGTCCGAGGAGATCGGCGTCGGCCGGGTTCATCTCGAGCCATGCGTTGGGAACCATACTGTCAAGCATCTCGACTTGCGCGGTTTTGGTGCGGGTGTGCCAGTGCTCGACGGTACGGCCAGTGTTGAGGATGAAGGAGAATTCTTCGTTGGGCTGTTCGACGAAAGGCAGGCAGGGCACAGTGTGGAGGACTGCCTTGCCGGTGGGAGTGGGAAAGATGCCGTCTTTGTAGAGGCTGTCGCCACCCCACTGGACGCCACCCTGCTCTTCTATCTGCTGCCAGGTGAAGTTGCTGTAGTCGCACATGCGGCCTTGCGAGATGCGCTGCCACTCTTTGAATGCATCGTGCGTGGTGAGCCAGCCGGGGTAGAGTTCGTCTTTGACGCCGAGGCGCTGGGCGAGGTCAAGGAAGATATCGAAGTCGGCTCGGGCTTCACCGGGTGGGGTGACGATGCGATTGACTTTGCTGATGCGGCGTTCGGAGTTAGTGTAGGTACCTTCCTTCTCGCCCCAGATGGCAGCGGGAAGGACGAGGTGCGCGAAGTCGCTGGTGGGGGTCGGGTGGAAGCCATCCTGGACGACGAGGAAGTCGACGCTGGTGAGGGCCTGCTCGAGGACGGAGTAATTGGGGAAGGAGACGGCTGGGTTGGTGGCGATAAACCAAAGGGCTTTGACTTTGCCGGTGACGGCGGCTTCGATGATGTCGGGGTAAGCCAGACCGCGTGCGGTGGGAATGCGGCTGGGGTCGATGTTCCAGAGCCGGGCGAGGTCTTCGCGATCCTGCGAGTTGTCGAATTTGCGGTAGCCGGGAAGGCTGGAGGTGAAGCCGCTCTCGCGGGTGCCCATGGCGTTGCATTGGCCGGTGATGGAAAACGGTGCGGCTCCTGCGCGACCAATGTTTCCGGTGATCAGTGCGAGGTTGTTGATCGCAGTGACGGTAACCGCGCCCTGTGTAGAGTGGTTGACGCCCATAGTCCAGCCGATGAAGGCTGCCTTAGCTTTGCCGTAGAGGATGGCGGTGTCGATGATGGTCTCTTCTGGAAGGCCGGTGACTTGCGCCACGTGTTCCGGCGTAAAGGCTGAGACGAACTCGGCGAACTCTTGGAAGCCTGTGGTGTGCTGAGCGATATAGCTGTGATTGATGAGCCCTTCGCGGATCAGGATGTGCGCGATGCCGTTGAGGAGCGCAATGTCGCTGC
Organism: Edaphobacter sp.; assembly: GCA_036521575.1. GTDB lineage: Bacteria > Acidobacteriota > Terriglobia > Terriglobales > Acidobacteriaceae > Edaphobacter. Next base: position 4,267 of record DATDHL010000570.1, read on the forward strand.
GTGGTTTGACCGGGAGGTGGAGATCGGCCATCATGGCTGTCTTTGTTACGCGCGGATCGACGACGATGAGGGTGCGGTTCTTGTTGCGCGCCTTGTTGATCTCGAGACGCTGGCAGAGGATGGGGTGGTTGTCGGCAATGTTGGCGCCGATGAGGAGGATGACATCGGCGGTCTCCATGTCGGCGTAAGAGCCGGGAGGACCGTCGCTGCCGAAGGAGAGCTTGTATCCGGAGACGGCGCTGGCCATGCAAAGAGTGGTGTTGCCGTCGTGGTTGCGGGTGCCGAAGCCGAGCTGAACGAGCTTGCCCAGGGTGTAGAACTCTTCGGTGAGGAGCTGGCCGGTGCCGACTACGCCGAGGGAGTCGCTACCGTATTTCTCCTGGATGGCGGTGAAGCGCTGGACCATGGTGTCGAGGGCTTCGTCCCAGGAGACAGGCGTGAGCTTGCCGTCCTTGCGGAGGAGCGGTAGTTTGGCGCGACCGGGAGCGGCGAGGATGTGGTGCTCGCTGAGACCCTTGGGGCAGAGTTTGCCGCGATTGACGGGGTGATCGGGGTTGCCCCGGACAGCGACGGCTTTGCCTTCCTTGACGCCGACGAGCATACCGCAGCCGACCGAACAGTAGCCGCAGGTGGTCTTGACCCAGGTGTCGGCGACGCGCGTGGTAGAGATGTGTCCGAAGCGCGGGTCTTCACTGTAGGCGTAATCGCGCTGGCGAGTATCGATGCCAAGGACGCGGCGAAGGCGAGTGACGACGCTCATCGGTCACCTCCGCGGGTGAAGGTGAGAGCCATGTTGAGGGGGACGACGGAGACAAAGAAGAGATAGCGGGAGAGGAGGACTCCGGCGAAGGCTGCGGCGAAGGCGAGGCTGAAGTTGCCGACCGATGCGAGGACAGCCGAAGAGAAGACCATGCCGAAAGAGAGAATGAGCGCTGCGCGAAGGTCGGTGGTGTTGAGCAAGGCGGCTGAGGCGCGGTTCTCGAAGAGCGTCGATCGGTTGAGGCGTACCAGGCGGATGCTCTGGTTGATAAGCCAGAGGGCCGGAGTGAGTTGGGCGGGCCATATTGCGTGGGGCGTTGTTGAGAAGGGAAGGTGAAGGACTGGGGCGATGAGCGCGGCCGTGCCTTCAAGAACACCTAGTAGAGTTGAACCGAGAAGTGCGGCGCTCAATAGGAAGTCGATCGGTGTGTGGGGCATGTTCCATGCTGGGCGGGCGGGTACGAGATAGATGAAGGCGCTGGCGACGATTCCGGCTATGCCGAGCAGTGTGGCGATGACGCCGAGCGATGGAAGCAGGCGATACGGCAGTGAGTGAAAGAGGCTGATCCACGAAGC
>DATDHL010000571.1:0-2268 GCA_036521575.1 Edaphobacter sp.
GAAGTAGCGCTCGAGGATGGGCATGGCCTCGCTGGCTTTGACGTCGCCGACGACGGCGATGACGATGTTGGAGGGGACGTAATACTTCTTGTGGAAGGCTTCGGCCTCGGTGGCGGTGACCTGGCTGATTTCGCTCTCCCATCCGACGCCGCTGCGCCCGTAGGGATGGGCGACGTAGGCGGTGGCGAGGAACTGCTCGACCAGACGGCCGATGGGGGAGGAGTCGGTGCGCATGCGGCGCTCTTCCTGGACTACGTCACGCTCTTTGTAGAACTCGCGCTGGACGGGCTGGGCGATGCGCTGGCTCTCGAGGTAAGCCCAGAGCTCGAGGCGGTTGGAGGGCATGGACCAGAAGTACTGGGTGGAATCTTCGCCGGTGGAGGCGTTGATGCCGACGGCGCCCTGCTGCTCGGCTATCTCGGAGAACTGGTTGGGAATGACGAACTTCTGGGCTGCGGCCTGGGCGTCTTCAAAGGCTTTCTTGAGCTGGGCGAGCTTGGCGGGGTCCTGTCCGACGAGTTTGCGGAGTTCGGCGTCGTAGGCTGCGTTGGTGAGCTCGACTTTGGCCAGGGCTACCTTTTCGGCGGGGAAGTTGGAGGTGCCGATCTCGGAGGTGCCCTTGAAGGCCATGTGCTCGAACATGTGAGCGAGGCCGCTGTCGCCCTGGGGATCGTCGGCTGAGCCGGCGTCGACGAGGGTGTAGAAGCTGAAGACGGGGGCTTCTGGCCGTTCAGAGACGATGAGGGTGAGGCCGTTGGGCAGCACCTTGACCGTGGTTCGCTTCTCGAAGCTGGCCAGGTCTTGTGCCGGAGAGCCAGAGCACAAGGCCATTCCGAGCATAACTGTAGCCGCTACTAAACTTCGCACTCGCACAGAACTACCTCCAAGGGATTACAGCTGGAAGACTTACTATACCGGAGCAGGGAATAGGTCTCTTAGTTCGACGAACAGACTTAAGAATAGCTGCTGTTTAAAGAAAAAAAACTCCCGGAGCACCTTGAATTGCGGGGTGCTCCGGGAGTTTGGAGGATTTGTTTAGAAGAGGATGCGACCGCCAATCTGGATGACGCGTTGGCCGCCACCGCTGCCGGTGATCTGGCCATAAGTGGCGCTGTTGAACGCAGCCGACGGAGTGCCGAGGTTTACGAGATTGAAGACGTTCGAAACCTCTCCACGGAGTTGGAAGGCAAGGGATTCGCGGATGTTGAAAGAACGGAAGAGCGAGGCGTCGACATTCCTGTAACCGGGAACGTCGAGCTGCGCTGGACGGGTGTTTCCTAGCAGCCCCAAAGGCCCAAGCCCAGGGCAACCAGCGTCGGTTCCGGGGCGGCAATAGGCCGACGTGTCGAACCATTGCGCCATCTCCGCGACGCGTGAGTTATTGGGAAGCGTGTGAGGCGTCTTACCGGGCACAATGCTCGGGCGGTTGTTGCCAAGGCCCGAGAAGTAGTTGTCCGTACCAACGGTCGGCGTAAAGGGCTGGCCACTGTTTGCTGTCCAGATACCTGTTACCGTCCAGTCGTTCAGCGTGAGCCTGGTGAAACGGTTGAAGTGGTCGAAATAGTTGGGCTTCCAGACGAAGGACATCGTCATCATGTGGCGACGGTCCTGGTCCGAACGCTGGCGATACTCGAGCTGCGGGAAGTTGGCATCAACAAAGGTGCCGTTGAGGCCGCCAGTGGTGTCGAGCGCGTTGCTCTGCAGTGATTTGCTCCAAGTGTAGTAGCCGCGAGCGCTGACGTGGTGTGTGATGCGCTGTTCCAGCGAGACCTGGAGACCGTTGTAGTTGGAGTTCTGGTTGGAGCGAATGATGAACACGTTACTGTAGATCGGGTTCGCTGCCGACTGACCGAAACTGGAGTTGAGTGGCCGGCGATTGTTGACGGTGGCACTGGTATTAGCGTAGCCGCAAGCCTTTGTGAGGTCCGTGCAGCTGGCCCCGCTTGTGTTGTTGGCGGTGATGTTGAATTGAGGTCCGTTGATGTCGTTGTACAGAGGGTTCTTGCGATTGAGCGAGCCCACGTAGGTAACGCTCAGGGCGAGACTATTCGTCAGCTGTTGCTGCACACCGAAGTTGAGCTGGATGGAGTAAGGCCAGCGGTAATTGGGGTCGAATGCAACGATCTGGTTGAGGGGAAGGAAGGTAGCACTGTTGGAAGAACGCGCGAAGCTCAGGCCAGGGTATGGGTTGCTACCGGTTGGAAACTCCGTCGGGTCGCCGGTGTACGGATGAGTGAGCGAGACGACCTTGCTGTATGTGTTGCGTAC
>DATDHL010000572.1:0-19381 GCA_036521575.1 Edaphobacter sp.
CATCTTCGATTGATTCACGCTCTTCAACAGACTGTCATAAAACGCCTGCGCCGTTGTGTAGTCCCGCGTGAGGTTTTTGTACTCCTCCTGCACCATGGGGCTTGAAGAGATGCGATCCTGGTAAACCCGCAGTTGACCGGAAATCTGTCCTTGTTCATGCTTTTTCTGCGCAATCCCCTGGTCGAGTGCCCGAATCTGTGCACGCAACTGCTGCACTGCAGGCGAATCGCCACGATTTGGCGTGGAGATAGGCGGTGCTGGTGCGGCGGGTGGAGCGCTCGCTATCTGCGCACGCAGCTCTTTGAGCTTCCGACGGACAGCAACCACATCCGGATAGTCGTCCGTGTAGCGCTTGGTCAGGTCTGCCTCTTCATTTAGAAGCGCCTGCAGTTCGGCCTGTTGCGCCTGAGGTGCCACGCCACCCCGTTCCGACGCCTGTCCCGCAGACTGCTGCTGAGCCAGCATTGCCTCTTCATAACTTCTATCCTGCTCCATGCGCGCCAGTGCCTGAGTCGTCGCGTCCAACTGCGTATTCAGGCTGGCCAACATGTTCATGTTCGGTGCCTCTTCACCCGGCAACCGGCCCATGTACTTCTGTTCGAATGCCGCCAGCTTCGCATCCTGGTCGTCCAGATTTCGTTTGGCGTCGGCGAGTTGACCCTGCAGAAATTCCTGTGTGCCCTCTACAGAACTTGCACGGGATCTCAGATTCTCGTTTACGAACAATGAGGTAATCTCGCCAGCTACCTGCTGTGCTGTGCGCGCATCGGAAGCCTTGAACGAAATGAAGAAGCCCGGCAATCCACCGGTTCGCGCAATATCCGAGTGAATCGGGGTAATGTCGATGTTTTTGCGCGTCAGGTCGATCCGGTCGTCCATCGACATCTTACTACCGCCGAAGAGATTGAATCGTTCAATGATGGGCATCAAACGCGCACGGCTGAGAATCTGCTCTCTCATCGAGGCCAACCGGGCGGTGAGGTCTTCCGATACAACAGGCTTTACGTAATCTTCGGGGACCTTCTGTTGTTCCACCAGCACCAGCGTCTGCGACATGTACTGTGGTTGCACAAAAAAAGTAATCGCGTATGCAATTATCGGCAAAACTGCTACCGGAATAGCGATCATCCACCAGCGTCGCTTCAGGATGGCGCCATAGTCTTCAAATGTCAGTGCGCGATGACCAAGCATGGTAACTCCTTAAATCCTTAAAACTGACCGAGGCGCGTTGCCCTCGGTGCGAATGTAATTCCTACTGCAAATGTTTGCGAAAGCCCGCTCAAAGCATTCTGAGATACGATCAAGCTATTGGTGGATTGATTCTGGGCTACATAACTGAACCAGCCCGACCAATACCTGCCGAATGCACGCGATATTTGCCCCCCGCCATAGAACGTTTTCGTCACGCCGTTGACGGCCGTTCCGGTCGTTTGTCCTGCAACAGGAGGCGCTGCGAGCAGTCCTGAAGTACGGGTATATGCCGCCTGAGCTGAAGCCATCCAGGTACGGTTCAGGCTGCGACCCAGGGATCCCGAGATGGTGTCGGACAACCCGCCTGGCTGCACTCCGCCTCCGCCGTTGACTCCGCGGTTGTAATTCACGCTTGCACCCATCAACTTTCGGCTGTAGCTGAGCCCAACATTCGCAGCCACATTCACCCGAGAAGGGATCAGGGTGCCACTGGAACTGTCAACCCACTGTGGTCCCGCCGAGGCATTGAATGTCAGTGACCTGCTCAACAGTCTCATATATCCCACGTTAAGACCGCGTGTACGGAAATCAGCCACGTAAAGAGGATTCAACGAATTGGCGTTCCCGGCGTTCGCGTTTGTCGAATAAGTGGAATAGGAAGCACCTGCACTGATGGTGTCCCGAGCATCGAGCCTATGGTCGACACTCACAGAGCCTGAGATCTGGCTCGTATCCAAACCATTGTTATCTAAAAACCTAAGTACCGACCAGGCGCCAGTTCCACTCACTGAAGTCCTTCCAGTAAAACGCCGTTCGACACCTCCGCTCAATGTATTGTAAATTCGGTAGCCCGAATTTGTCAGAATACCTCCCGACGATCCCTGCCCCGGTATCTCGACTGGCTGAGTCCCAAGGTCCCCGACGCCTGGGATGCCGGATAGGCCCGTGGTTGGTGACTGCGGCAGATAACTGAACGAGTTAGAAATGTTCAGCGTCCACTTCCCTCGCACAAGACCCTGCGAAACAGCGATATTCTGGAAGGTCGTTGTTCCCTGGCCCGAATTTCCAAACAGAACACCCCCAGAAAAAAGCATCGAAAATGGCAAGTCTTGGCTTAGATTCGCATAGGAGACGTTTCCGGACAATGATGTCGAATGTGTCGTCTGGCCCGCTGAGTAGTATCCGAGTTCGACCAGTTGGGAGGCGCTCAAAGCATAGTGAACACTTCCATCCAGGGAAGGCAAACCCCATCTAGGACTAGTGTTGGTGGCAACTGCCGTAGGAGTAGCCTGTCCATACGAGACGGCAGCCAGCGCCAGAAACATCATCGAAATTGGCATCCAAGTCTTCATATGGCATCTCATGGGACGACGATCGTGTCTCCTGACTTCAGCGCGACTCCCTGATCTCCGCCCTTCAACGCCACCTTATAGTTGAACGGTATTTTCTGCGCCTTACCGTCCACGGTCCGCATAATATAAATCTTCTTCGAGTTTGCAAATGGACTTAAACCACCAGCAGTAGCAATCGCCTGCAGTGGAGTCATTCCCGCAGCCAGAGGGATCGGTCCAACATGTCCTACCTCTCCAACCATATAGATCCTCTGGCTATTTACTGCTAATACGACAACAGAGACGTTGGGGTCCTGAACATACTTCTTTAGTCGCACCGTGATGTCGTTTGCCAACTGCATTGGGGTCCGTCCTGCCGCAGTTAGGTCACCCAACAGATTCATGGAGATCATTCCATCAGGCCTTACCGGAATCGTGCCTGAGAGCGATGGCTCCTTCCAGACAGTGATCTGCAGATTATCTTCGGATCCGATAACGTAATGGGGCGTATTCGCCACTCCGGACTCGGCCACATTCGATGCGGGAGCGGTTCCGCCACTATTAGCCGATGGAGATGCGGGAACCGCGCCTGTTGATGAAGGCGGGGCCGTTGACGCAGGAGGGGCAACAGGGGGCGCGGGTTTCTCCTGTGCCGCCTGAGCTACACACGCAGCTGTCGGTACCACAAAAAGGGCTCCAACCAAGACCACATCAAACCACTTCATTCGGTAACTCCCATCTTCTGTAAAGACAAGGGGTTGATTCCTCCCCTTTTTGACTCATCGGGTTTACTTCCGTCCTACGAATCGCCACGATTCCTTTGACTCAACTTGCTGCTGCATGCTGCGGCTCAGCGCCAGCCTTTCACGTTGTCGCCTCGAAATTCTATCCTTTTGAATCATAGCGATAGCCCGTTCGAAGGAAGCTCTGCATTTTCGACCGAATACCTCATTGAAATACCGTAGAACTTTTCCTGCATCAGAAGGGCCAAATCACCTCAATGAGCTAGCTTTTCTTAAAGAAAATGAGTCATAAACATAGGTAAGCTGTTTTGCAACAGTCGACGGACACATTCTTTGCTGAATAGCAGCCTTTTAGCCCCTCTCAGGGTACTCTCTTAGTGTGCAGATTGGCAGTCAAAAAAGGAAATGTTTTTCCCTTTTGGTAGACGATAATCTTCCACTTTGATAGACATAAGCGTGTAATAAAGGAAAAGCGTCTCCGACCCACGGCATCCGAATTGCTTAAAGGTGATATGTGAAGTATAGCGTTCTATCAACAACGGTGGGCAGCATGCAAACTGAACCACTTTCTCCGCTTAGCGGAGCGGAGCCGTCTTCGGGTAAACGCCGGCCTGGCCACCTTTCCCTGCAACAATGGGCCCCTTGGGCCGCGATTGTTGTGCTGCTGGTGGCGATCTACTTCCGCATTGCGATTAAGCTGGTCTACGACTGGTACACCATTCCCGACTACTCCCATGGCTTTCTTGTTCCCCTGTTTGCCATCTTCCTCGTTTGGGATAATCGAAAAGCGATACAGGCCACCCCGGTTCGCCCCTCCTGGGCGGGTATTGGACTGGTTGTGTTTGCGATCGCCGTGCTTATTCTCGGCGTCTATGGCGTCGAGCTCTTCACCTCGCGGATCTCGTTCGTATTTCTTCTTGCCGGTCTCATCTGGACGTTCTTCGGCCGCCTCATGCTGCGCCGTCTGCTCTTTCCTCTCTTCGTCCTGGTGCTGGCAATCCCCTTTCCTGCCATTGTCTTCAACCAGATCACGTTTCCGCTACAGTTACTTGCTTCACGCCTCGCCAGCATGATCCTTCCCTTGCTTGGCGTTCCGGTTCTGCAAGATGGCAACGTCATTGAGCTCCCCGTGATGAAGCTTGAAGTGGCCGAAGCCTGCAGCGGCATCCGTTCTTTGATGAGCTTGTTCACTTTGGCGGTCTTCTATGGATATTTCCTCGAAAAAACTACCGCCCGTCGCGTGATTTTAGTCCTGGCCAGCATTCCTATCGCGGTGGCCGCCAATGTTGCCAGAATCGTCGGGACTGGCCTCTGCGTCCAATACTGGGATCCTGTTAAGGCGCTCGGCTTTTTCCACGAATTCTCAGGCTGGGTGATGTTTGTGATTTCTCTAGCCTGCCTCTACCTGGTCCACCGTGTCATGCGCCTCATTTCACCCGTCAAGAGTCAAACGATATGAGATCTCCCCGCTACTGGACTGTCATTGTCCTTCTTGCAGTAACTGCTGTCCTCCTTCATACACGTGGGGACACCGACTATGTTCCGCCTCGTCAGCCTTTGGCGCAGGTACCGACCGCCATCGGGCCCTGGAATGTCTCCCGCGATATCTCGCTCAGCCAAGACACGCTCGACGTACTCGGTCAGGGCGACTTCCTCAATCGTGATTACGGCAGTTCTCCGACCGTCGCTCGATCGGCTGCCGGGACTCAGCCGCAATCGTCAATCAACTCGGCGGTTCCAGTCAACTTGTTCATCGGCTATTTTCCGACTCAGCGCACTGGCCAGACCATCCATTCGCCCCAACACTGCCTCCCAGGCGCAGGGTGGACATTTGAGTCATCCCGATACGTCAACATTCCTGACGTTAATGGCAAACTCTACAATGTCGGCGAATATGTCATCAGCAATGGCGAGGCCAGGCAATTCGTCATCTATTGGTATCAGGCGCATGGCCGCAGTATTGCCAATGAATACAAAGCCAAGCTCTACATGGTCGGCGATGCGATCCGTACCAACCGGACGGACGGTGCTCTGGTCCGCATCATCACCACTATCCTGCCGTCGGAGCCGGTTTCAAGTGCCCGAGACCGCGCCCTGCATTTCGCCGGCCAGTTGGCACCGCTTCTACCGCAGTTTATTCCCGACTAAACAAGGCGACTGTCGCAAAAGTCACTTCACATTGCTACAACCCAGCCGACACCAGAATATGCATCGCGCAATACAAGTTCTATCAAAGAGGAACGTGCAATGAGATCGCAATTAGCTTTACGATGGTTCCGCATTTCTACGGTTTTAACTGTTTCGCTCGCCTTGGGGTTCACTGCTGGTTGCTCGCGCGATCCAAATAAGCAAAAGCAGAAATATCTTGAAAGCGGAAAACGCTATGCCGCCGACAACAAGCTGAAGGAAGCTGCCATCCAGTTTTCCAACGCCCTGCGAGTTGACCACAATTTTGCCGCGGCGCACTATGAGCTCTCCAAGGTCTACGTCAAGCAGGGTAATATGCTGCCTGCCTATGCCGAACTGCTTCGGACTGTCGATCTGCAACCGAGCAACGTACAAGCCCGCATCGATCTTGGTAACATGCTTTTGGCGGGCCGTCAGCCTGACCGTGCAACCGAGCAAGCCAAGGCCGTGCTAGCGATCGACAGCAACAACGCAGACGCCTACGCTCTTCTTGCCGGCATCGCCACCTCCAAGGGAGATCGCACAGAAGCGCTCGCCCAGATTCAACACGCTCTCTCCATAGACCCAAACCGGGCTAACTTTCACACTGCCCTTGGACTCCTTCAGGCATCCGATCCCGCCGCCGAACCTGCTGCGGAGGAACAGCTGCGCAAAGCCATCTCGCTCGATCCGAAGAGTGCCAATTCGCATATAGCTCTCGCTGCAGTGCTCGAGAGAAAAGGTGATCTGCCGGGAGCCTTGCAAGCGATGCAGGCAGCCGTCGCAGCCGATCCCAAAAACGTCACTGCACGCGTCGATCTCGGACGCATCTACCTCCGCCAGGGCGATAAGGCCAAGGCCGAAGAGATCTTCCGTCAAGCGGCCGACGACCTCAACGATTCATCGGTCGCCGCCAACCTCCTTGAGAGCTACTACATCAGCACCCAGCAATTGGATCGAGCCGAACCGGCGTATGCCGCACTTGTCGCCAAACACCCCAAGAGCACGCCGCTCAAGCTGGCCTATGCACGCATCCTGCTTATCAACAAGGATATAGCGAAGGCTAAGCCCATCGCTGACGATCTTGAAAAGACCGACGCCGGAGATCCTGAGGTTGCGGTCCTCAATGCAATGCTCTTACTGAACGATAACAAGTCAACGGAAGCCTTCAATCTCTTGCAGAAGGCCGCAAAGAATAGCCCCGAGAACGTTCAGGTCAAAGTCTGGCTTGGCCGCGCTGCCCGCATGAAGGGCGACCAGACCGTTGCACTGCAAAGTTTTCGCGACGCTGCAAAACTCAACCCGAGAAACTTTCAGGCTCAGGAAGGTCTAGCTCAGGCAGCCCTTGATGCGCGCGATTTCGGCCTCCTTGGACAGGCCGCCGAAGCTGCCATCGCCATCAACCCTCAACTCGCAAATCCATACATCTGGCGGGGAATGGCGGAAGGCAACCAGAAACAGCTGGATAAAGCAGAGGCCGACTTCAAGCAGGCCATGAAACTCGATCCAAAAAATGCTCTTGCCCCCTTGTCTCTGGCTGAGCTTCGCTTGAGCCAGAAGAACATTCCGGAAGCGAAGACGCTTCTGGAACAGGCTCTCACCAACGATCCAAACTCGGCTCGTGCGATGCGCCTGCTTGTTTTTGCCATGTTGGTTGAGAAACAGCCAGCTAAGGCCATCGATCGCGTTCAGCAACAGATCACCAAAGTTCCGCAGAACTCAGATATGTACACCCTGCTTGCCGAGCTTCAACTTCAAACCGGCGACATCAACGCAGGCACCGCCTCCGCACAAAAAGCAATGCAGCTCAATCCCAACAACGGTACCGCTACGATGGTCTACACGCGTGCGGCACTCAGCCATGGGAACCCTGCACAAGCCATTGACACGTGGCAGCAGTGGCTCAAGACTCACCCAAATGATGCCCAGGCGAACACAATTATGGGTGCGCTTGAAGAGGCCCGGGGGGATCAGAATAAAGCCATGGGTTACTACAAGGCGGCCCTCAAGATCCAACCCGAACAGCCTGTTGCAGCCAATAACCTCGCGTACCTGATGGTAGAGAGCGGGCAAAACACCGACGTTGCACTTTCTCTTGCACAAATCGCCCGTCGGGCTATGCCGAACTCAGATAGCACGGCCGATACCTTGGCGTGGGTCTACTACCAGAAGGGTAGCTATTCCTCTGCACGCGATCTGCTGGAAGACGCACTGAAGACCTCTCCAAACAATGCAGCCATGCACTATCACCTGGGAATGACCTACTCGAAACTCGCCAATACTGCCGACGCTGTCAACCATTTGAAAAAGGCTGTTGCGTTGGCTCCCAACAGTCAGACCTCAAAGGACGCTGAAAAAGCGCTTGGTTCTCTAAGCTAATTTGGCCGCGCAGCTTTCAATACAAATGCAGTAGATTGCGCCGTGGTCCACGTTTCGTTTTACGTGGCCACGGCTTTTCCTTTGGATAGAACTACCTCCGTTACCTTCCGAAAACGGCAGGTACAACACTCCTATAAACCTGGATCGTTTTTCTGGCGATGGAGTGCCACGACTGGTCGCCGAAGTTCATCTGACCCACATTTCCAGCAAGCCGATCCCGCAGGGCAGTATCCTGCGCCAATTCAATCAGCGCACCGGCAAGTTCGCGGGAATCTTGTGGATCGACCAACAACGCATTCTCCCGATCGATTAGTAACTCGCGAAAGACAGGGAGATCGCTGGCGACAATAGTCTTTGATAAAGCGAGTCCCGTAGCGAGCGCGCCGCTGGTTGTAATCGCACGATATGGATAAACGACCACGTCTGCTGCCCGGTAAAGCGCCACCAACTCCTCTGTGGAGATGAAACGAAAGTGGAGCTTCACCCGCTTCAGATCCAACTGCCTGACCTGCTCGTGAATCTCATCCAGGAACTCGGCCGCGCCGGTGCCAACAATAACAAGGCAAGCGTCCTCGTTATTTGCTTCGACCTCTTGCCACGCTCGCAGAAGCAGATCAATCCCTTTATATGGAAAGATAATTCCCTGCCACAAGACCGTGACCTTATCAGGCTCAATTTTAAAACTCTGCAATGTCTGTTGAGAACCCGATGAAGGAAGATCGTAGAAGAATGGGCCGTGCGGAATAACCGCTATCTTTTCCTCCGGCACTGAGAACTCAGCGCCCAGCCTTGTGCGGATGTGATCTGAATGACAGATAATTTTGTCGACCTTACGATACAAGCTATGAAAGGTCTGCTTGTAGATCTCTCCGGTATCGTGAGGGAGCAGATCGTGCACTGTCAGTACAATCTTCGCACCCCGCTTTTGACAGAATTCAAGAAACCAAAGATCGAGGGGAACACGCCACTTGATCATCGGAAGGTACTGTACGTGAATTACATCCGGAGTTGAAGCCAGAAAGCGAATGGTTAGCGCAGCGAGATTGATGGATGCTTCAATCAGCTTCAGAATTCTGCGCAGTATCCGAGGTAATTGGAATTTACCCACTACATTGAGCAGACCTGGATCAACCTGGATCCCGCGGCTGGAGAAGCAACCGGGGTCGAGGTAGTAAGAGATTGATCCGACGGTTACATCGACGTGTTCCTTGAGAAGGGCTTTCGAAAGATAGGCCGTGTAGTATGGCACCGTCGCCAACAGATCCATCATGAAAACTCTGGCCGGCCGGGTACTTTGGTTCATTCGCTCCTGCCTGCTTCTTCATATACGCGGAGATAATCGCTGGTCATCCGCTCGGCCGAGAATTCTTCTTCAACGAGTTGTCTCGCTGCCGCTCCGAAGCTTCCCCGCCGCCCGGGGTCCCGCAGTAACTCTGAGATTCCTGTAGCGATTCCTTCCACGCTTTCTGCAGGTACAAGCACTCCGGTCTTGCTGTCCAGCACGACAGTCGGCACCTCGCCTACTGCAGTGGCGACCAAGGGGAGCCTGTTGGCCATCCCCTCCAGTATTGCCATCGGCAGCCCTTCCTGTCGTGATGCCGAAACCATCATATCCAGCGAAGCATATACCGAAGGCATATCGTCACGGCGTCCCAGGATTTGAACGCTTTCCCTAATCTGCAGTTCGTCGATCAAGAACTCCAGCTTATCCCGATCCGGCCCTTCACCTATTACCAGAAATCTGACGCGTGGAAACTCAACCAAAACATGAGCCGCTGCACGAATAAAAAGATCAACCCCTTTTTCCCTGGATAACCGCCCAACCAAGCCAACGATGAGGGCAGGGTCTCCTGTCGAATCTCCGCGAAGAGTGGGGCGTGCGTTATCGAACGGGCGAAGATCAATTCCGTTTCGAACCAGATGAATCTTCTCTTTACGAACTCCGGCTTTCAGCAATCTCTGTTTGACTTCATCTGAGACAGCCACGACTGCCGCATAGTTTCGCAGCACAAAACGATCGGCTACACCATATAAGAAGACGAATGGATCATTGTCATACCAGGTGTGACAGGTGGAGACTAACGGCACTCTTCCTTTTCGCATTGCAGAGTAGACGTAAATATCTGCCTTGTAGCCATGAGCATGAATGACATCTGCGTTCGTTCGAGATGCAAGTTCTCGGATGCTTGCAAGCACGGTTCGATCCATCTGCCCTTTACAGGGAATCAGATGGGACTCGATACCCTCTTTCGCGGCCCCTCGATGAAGCTGAGTATTTGGATTCGAAGAGTTTGAGAAAACACCAAGCACGCTGCCATGACCACTCTCATTGAGAGTGCGCGACATATTCAGGATGACAGCTTCTGCGCCGTACATTCCTCCACTGCTAATGATGTGCAGAATCTTCATTCAGCAGTAGCCCAGTCGCCATCGGTATCGTGTTCTTTTCTATTCAGAAGCGCCCAAAGTTTTTCATATAGCCGGTCTCCGAGCAAAGTTTTCGCGGTGGCCTTTATTTGATATTGACGTTCCAGGTTCGCCAGAACATGACTGCCCGGCCGTAGGACTTTGGCAATAAATTCGAGCTCCATATTCCCGCGAATATTCAACCGACCAATCATTGGGCCAAGCGGCGCCGTCTCGGCTCTTGGAATAGAGGTGTAGATCTCTGTGTAACCTGCCTCCTGACAGGCCGTGATGACTCGGCGATTGTAGCGGCCTCCTGGAAGGGACATCGTAGTGATGGAGGTTCCAAGCTTATCCTCAAGAGTCAGTCGCGCATTACCCAGCTCCGTCTGTAGCTCCTTCGCGCTGCAATGAGTAAGGAGCGTATGCGTCCATCCATGAGCACCGATTAACTGACCGCCCTGGTGAAGAGCCCTGAGCTCCGGCCAGCCCATATAGCCAGCTCTCTTCCCCGTCCAGCCCACGGTAATAAAGAAGTGCGCCTTCAGGCCTCGCGATTGCAGAATGGGTAGGGCGAACTCAAAGTTCGAGATGTGCCCGTCATCGAAAGTTATCTCGGGACATAGCCCCAAATCCGCTGTCTCCCGCGTTTGAACAAAAAGGTCCATATGCTGCTCAAACACTCTGGTCTCAATGGCGTACGAGTACTTGCTGCTGTTGGGTCGCAGTTCGTGGTACAGAAGATAAAGTTTCCGCAAGGGGTGTTGCATCTGTTCCTTCGATATCAATTCAACAGGCAAGCATACGTCTAACTCACGTTATGCTGATTGCGATAGCTAAATTACAATACTAGACCACAGCACCAACAGTGCCAATGACACAAAAGGTAGATGACGTGTGCGCCGGATCACACTGACAAAGAAGCCTCAAAAGAAGGAGCTAAGATTGGCCTCTACGCTTTGGCAAACGTTACAAGCTGACGTTTACCGTTACCGCGGACAAGCGAACACACGCGCTTTTCTGTCAGCATACGTTCGCGAGCCGGGTTTTCGCTTTACGTACTATCTGCGCAAAGTTGCCTTCTATAGCAAGCGAAAGAAATCCTTCGGCATCTTTCCCTATATTTACAACCGAATCCAGCTTCATCACTATCGCTTCAAGTATGGCTTTGACATCTCTCCCACCACTGACATTGGCCCAGGGTTATTCATTGGGCACTTCGGAGGAGTCGTCATCAGTCCTCACGCGATTTTAGGTGCCAACGTTAACATCGCACAAGGCGTCACCATCGGCGCTACCAGCCGGGGTTCGCGTAAGGGGGCACCTACCCTAGAGGATCGAGTCTGGGTCGGCGCAAATGCAATTATCGTTGGGAAAGTGACCATTGGACACGATGCACTTATCGCTCCAGGTGCTTACGTCAATTTCGACGTACCCAGTGCATCCGTCATTGTGGGGAACCCGGGCAAAGTTGTCTCGACCGCCGGTTCCATCGGTTATGTGAATAACACGATTGATCCTCTTGCAACTGAAGATCCTAAAAATCTTCAACAAGCCGCTCAAAGCAGCCCTGAAATCGATACGGAGCGTCCGAAAGCCACGACGGATAAATCGTAACGTGCTCCTTTGAACCGCATGTCCATTGACCAGGAACGGAGTCCTGGTCAAGAGATAGGACAATGGCCACTACATTGAGTCCGCAATCCGCCGACGCCGAAATCTCCACTCCGTTTCGCGCACTACAGCAGCAAGCAGCGCCTTCGTCTTGCTGCCAAAGTTGTCCAAGAGAGCCGGCGAGCGAAATGCCTTCAACGCAGCCTCTCGCGATGCAGTAAAGTTCCCCTGCTTTCTAAGGAAATATGCCATCGCTTCATAGCGCTTGCCCTTCTCTGCACGAACAAGCCTATGCCACTTCGAAGGAAGGACGCTCTCAATCTGTTCATAGAACTTCGCCTCCATCGTATCCCTGAAAAGATCTCCCTGACTCCAGGCCGCGCTGCCCGGTGTATGCATGTAATCCGCCATCACGCGATCGAGTAAAACGATATTCCCCGAAAGAGCGGCCAACACCCAGATGGGCCACTCAGTGACGGGCGCCAGATCAAAATACCATGTCGGCAACTGACGGTGGATACCATTGCGGAACATGGCTGAGAGGCTAGGGATAAAACAGCGGTGAAGCATCTCTTCAAGTCCATACCGCCCAGCAGGCATGGAAGGAGATCTATCTTGTTTTACTTCTCCGTCCCTCGAAACTACTCGAATATAGTGACCGCACAGATTTATAGACGGATCCGATTCCATAGCTTTCACCTGAATCGCTAACTTCTCGGGGTCCGTCCAATAGTCATCCCCGTCCAGCCATGCAATGAACTTGCCGCGGCATGTTTCAAAGGTCTCATAATAATTACGCTGAATGCCGACATTCTTGTTTCGTTCCAATATCCTGATCACATCAGGATGCCGCTCCCGATAAGAACGAGCAACCTCGACGGTTGTGTCCTGAGAGCAGTCATCACCAATGACTATTTCGATTGGAAAATCAGTTCGCTGTGCAAGCACGCTATCAAGAGCTCGTGGTAACCAGTTCGCTGAATTGAACGCAGTAATTGCCACGCTCACCATGGGAGCTAATGAGGGATCTGACCTTAGCTCCGAATTTTCCATCGTGCCTGTCTCCTCTCATGTTTGGACCGCCAGGAAGCTTGATGGCCGCCTTATTTTATGGCGCAGTCGGCGCAATCAAAGTCGTTCCATAGCCTTACGCGACGTAATTGCAGATCCACTCCAAGTGGCCGTTCCGTCTCGCGGCGCAGAAAGCTCAACAGCGAATGCCTGAAAAGGGACCTCCCCACCCCGGCGGCCTTATCCAAATCACTCCGAAACGGCTGCTAATCGCGGATTGCCACGACTCGCCACTGGTCCCCAGCTCCCAAAGCGGAGATGGTACCCGATACCATTACGTCGGCAATTGTTCTACAAGCGTACTTTACGCGTAAATGAGCGAGCGATCTGGCAATTTCCACCAAGTCCAGATCAATGAGCAGGTCATAGGTGCGCATCATCCGTACATTGTACCCACAGCCTTTCAGGAGATCTTTCGCCGATTGCTTAGAAAAATAATGGACGTGGCCTATCGGTCGCACCATTCTCCAATTAGTCCCCTGAACGCGCGCCCTGATAGAGTCAGCATTCGGAAAGCAGGAATAGAAGCGAGCTCCCGGCTTGAGAACACGAGAAACCTCAGACAACAGAGCGCGTGGATCAGACACATGTTCTAATACGTCGTTAGCCACCGCCACATCAAACTGAAGGTCGGGCAACTGCGCGATGCTGTCGTAGAATCCCGGCCTATCTTTCGACCAACTCCCGGGCTCGATCGCATGGCATTTCCAGTTCATCGCCTCGAAACTACGAAGCACAGCGCAATTGCCAGGGCCAATTTCCAGATAATTCCCCGGCTCGTGAGCCCTTTCCGCGTCCACTATCCAACCGTGCTTTCCGAGGCACTCCGCAGCAGACTTGGCCTCGAACTGTTCGCTTACAACCTTTTGCCAGCCCGCGCCGTAGACGCTGAGAGAGCCTTCGCCGTACAGCTGAAGAAGATAGTCCTGCCGAGGCAACGGATCGGTACTCCAATGGCCACAGTCCTCACAGGAAAAAATAGAGAAGCGGCTCGTAGCTTTCGGATGAATTGTCAGCTTCTTACCGACAGGAGAGATATTAGCTGATGAGCAAACCGGGCATGATCCAACTGCGTCCAGGCGGCCCAGATCTAAGGCTTCTTCTAATGACGTCATTCGCGCTGCACCCCCAGGCCCACACTACTGACCTCCTAGTTTACATGCGCTCAAGCTCGATAGCAGTTGTGTCCAGAATTGCGTGCACGTTCACGGAAAAGCAGCCTGCTGAACAAAATACACCATCGATTCATATGGCGGATATTCTCGGCGGCAACCCAATGACATCATTTGGAAGCGCTTTTTTGCAGCCAGCGTTTCAACGCAGCTTTTCGCCTGGCCTTAATCCCCTTCCACTCACTCAGCATCAGCGAGACTGCCACGTAAGGCCATCCGTAATTTTTGCGGAGAATGCTGGCGTGCTCGCTATATCCATCTATGTTGTCACAGAGCCCGCCCGAGGAGTGCCAGGCAACAACCTTATCAAACGCTTTCATCTTCGCACCGCGCAGTGCCAACCGCTGGTTTGCGTCATAATCAGCAAGAATCTTGTACCGCAGATCATACGGAAGAAACGTCTGCCGACGGTAGAAGGTCCCTTGATGATGAAGCGTGTTTTTCAACTTGAGCATCGAACCACAGGAAGGAATAAACTCGCGCGTCCCATCGACTGACACACGAAAGGTCGCAACATCAATATTCTCCCGACGTGCGAGTTCAAGCTCCTCCTTGGGCAACTGCAACAATCTATCTCCTGCATTCAGATGGTAGAGAAAGTCGCCCTGCGCAATGGCCTGAGCCTTATTCATCGCGTCATAGATGCCCTTGTCCGGCTCGCTCAGCCAATAGTCGACCTTCTCGTCCCATTCCTGAAGCAACTCGACAGTTCCGTCTCCGGAGTTACCATCGATCACGATCAATTCAAAGTCGCGCGGGTCATGCTCGAAGATACTGTTCAGAATCCTGACAAGGTCGTCCTTGGCACGAAAGACAACGGTAATGATCGAAACCAGGGGCGGTTCAGTTCGCCCATGTCCGAGAGTCCGCCGGCCGCCTTCGTGCCGCTGGATCGTATTCGATTGCATGTCAAAAACTCCCTCAGTAGTTATTACGCGGATGTGGTCCTCACGTGCGCATCACATCGGAATATGCCTTCGAAATCTCACCAACAAATTTCTCGCCAGAATAATTTTGCCGTACGTGTTCGCAGCCCGCCAAACCGAGTTGATTCGCCCTTTCGGGATCATCTATCAATTCGATGATCGCATCGGCAAGCTCTTTGCTGTTACCGTGCTGATGCAAATACCCGGTCACGCCATGCTCCACAACCTCCAACAGGCCGCCGACAGCTGTCGCCACAACGGGTTTTCGCATCGCCATCGACTCCGCAATGCAAAGCCCAAAGCCCTCTCGATGAGTGGAGAGCACGGATATGTCCATGGCAGCAATCAGCCGAGATACATCGTTCCGATGGCCAGTAAAGACAAACTTGTCCGCAATACCCAATTCATTAAGTTTGTTGACTACTTCTTCATAGTGGCGTCGATTCAAATCAACAAAAGAATTGTCGCCCACTACTAGAAACCGAGTATCGGGATGCTTACGTAAAACCTCGGCAGCAGCAGATGTCAAAGTAAAATAATCCTTTTGCGGATTGACTCTGGCAACCATTCCAACCACTGTGCATTCCGACGGAATTCCCAGTTCACGTCTGACCGCGGCATTGCTCGCGGCCATGTCCGTGGCTGGTATCTCTATCGCGTCATAGATAACGCGCGCTTTCTCGTCAGGCATAGAGACACCAAAATGGCGCTTCGCTTCGTACGATACGAAGATGAAGCGATGAACCGGCAACAGCGTGAGCTTCTCGCGCAGACTAACGTCGGGGTAGGTGTTCCTGACATGGCACATCATGCGAGACCGCACCAGAAGGGCAGCAAGGCTATTGTGATAGGCCGCCTTGGTCTCGGAAAAGTGCACCACATCCGCTCCGACGGCTTGAAGTTGTCGCGCGACGGCACGCGACTCTTTGTAAAATCTGATTCCATGTCGCAGACTGGGCTCCGGGGGAGCATATGTTACAGTTTCGACCCCGAGCTTTTCGAACGAGTCCATCAACGACGAAGCGTCATCTAGACAAAATACAACATGACGGAACCGGTCCTTTGTTGCCTCGACCATGCGAACAGTAGCGATTTCAACTCCACCCACACCACTCCACGGCATAAAGTGGGCAATTGTAAGCTTCTGGTCAGCTCTGTCTTCGCGATTCATTTATGCCACGGCCAATTGCGTGTGCGGGAAGTCGCCATCTCAATCGACAAAACCGAGACCCTCAGATATAGCATCACCGATTGATGCCGTTTACTTTGCATTAGCATATAAAAAGGACCTGACTATGGGAAGGATCTGACGCTTAACATTGTTCCTAAACATTAGGCCAATGGCAATCCCAAAAAGGGGCAGGAGCGCTATCGTCTGTAGAACAAACACTAGCATAGTGCGCGCCGGAAAGAGTATATCGACTGCATACGAGGCGACGGCAAACGGCACTGCACAGAGAAAGACCGGCCCCAAAACATTTCGAAAGACCTGGGCGTAACCAACGTCTACGAGCCGGGAGACATAGCGTGGCCACAGAATGAGATGGACAACCAGGCTTGGCACCAGCGTACCGATTGCCACGCCGTAGAGTCCAAACCTGCGCGCCAGAATAATACTGAGCGTCAGGTTCGCTATGGCCTCTCCGAGTGCCCACTTGGCAAGCACTTGATGTTTTTCCACTCCAAAAGCGATCGAGATTCCCGTGGTGTTCGATAAGGAAAACATGAGCGCCGTAGCCAGAATGGCAAGCACCGTTCCCGATGTTTTGGAAAACTGAGGGCCCATCCACACCCCAATAAAGCTGCCACCCCGAATGATCAAAGTGATAACAATCGGCAGCGACAATGCCATAGCGGCCCGGGTTCCATTGTAATAAAGTGCTCGCAAGCCTGAAGTATCGCCTCGGGCTTCATACGTACTTGCAGCGGGAGTAAATGTTGTGGTCATCGCGGCGACGACCTGATCCGTATACCGGCACAGAGAATTTCCGATGGAGTAAAAGGTTACTGCGGAAGCCGAAATAAACGCGCCAACCACCAGGTTGTCTGACTGGTAAACCAATTGGACCGCTACCGTCTGCAGGAAAGCGTAGATGCTATAGGACCAGATCTTGCGAAGAACTTCCCATCTAGGTTTGGTCAGCCGTATTCTCAGCTCCGGGTATACTCTTTTCGCAGTAAACATCAGCAAACCATTACCAACCACAGCGGCGAAAAGTTCACAGAGAGCGACTGCAACAATGCCATGGCCGGCACGCAATACGCTCACAACGCCAACCACGCGCAGAGTCAGCGTGGTCAGTGACACATAGCTCCGCAGATCGTAACGGTTCAGTGCGGAAAGCGTGGAGCTGAAGACTCCGAACGACATGGAAATTGTGGCCGTTACCCCAATGATCAGGATGGCCTCACGAGCATCGACGGCCAGCGCCGCGGGGATTTTGAAGACCAGCGGGAACACTGCGGCAAGTCCGCCGCTTAGCACAAGCAGAAATGCTCCGATTTGTAGACGAACCCAAAGCACTGCCGACAGGGCCTCGGAGGCCCCTTGATGATCCTGAGTAGCATGTCCCTTCGAAACGAACCTGACCACGGAACTGGCCATGCCCAGATCGAGGATAGACAGATAATTGACGGAGGAGATTGCCAGTACCCAGACCCCATAGGCCACATTTCCTAGCCGATGGACGATGAAGGGCGCTAGAAAAAATCCAACTGCCAGGGTGGCAGCTGTTGCAAGCCAGTTGGACAGTACACTCCGCGCAATGTGACGTAAACGCAATTGCAAGCTAAAAACTCCTTTGCGCCGACTTCAAACCGTAACGAAAACATCTCAACTTTGGCTGTTTTCAGAACCGCTATTGATGTTTGCGTGCGCAAAGTGATGGTAGCAGCGTGGTGACCCAATACTGAAAGTGATGGCACTCGATATCGTCACTTCCCCTACCACTTTTGTATTAAAAGCACTTCCCTTTCCATCCTGCGGATGACGTATCATCAGTAAAAGCATCGTCCTCGACTGATCCGCGATTACGTATGCGGCAGCAGACATCGAGAGGATTTGTGATCCCTAAGAGCCCTCGCGTTGTACCCCCTCCACGGAGCGTTCGCCCGCCAGTTTCTTCGGCTGACCACACACTGCGATACACCTTGCACATCGCGTCTCTTTCAAATGAGAGAACACCTTACCGGAGCGTACGATGAAGCTGCTCTTCTGGCTCTGCCTCGTGCTGGTGGCGTATGCATATTTCGGCTATGCTGTTTGGCTTTGGCTGCTTGCCCGCCTGCGCGATCGGCCCATTCTCCGGAAGTCCATCTCGCCCAACGTGTCTATTATCATCGCTGCCCGAAATGAAGAAGCGAACCTGCCTGCCAAGCTGGAGAACCTTCGACGCCTGAACTTCCCTAAGGACCGGCTTCAGATTGTCATCGCCTCGGATGGATCGACGGATCGGACCGCCGCCATTCTGCGTGAGCAAGCTTCCCACATCTGCCCCGTCATCCTCGACAAGTCAAACGGAAAGGCGTGCGCCCTGAATGAGGCCGTAAGGCACGCCACTGGCGAAATTCTCGTCTTCCTCGATACACGGCAGTTTGTCGAGCCAGACGCGATCTCCGAACTGGTTGCCTGCTTCTCCGATGCAACCGTAGGCGCCGTAAGCGGGGAATTGCTGCTTGAATCGATGTCTACAGCGCCTTCCTCTGATGCCCTCGGCATCTACTGGAAGATCGAAAAGGCTGTCCGCAAACTCGAGTCTGCTTCCGGCTCGGTTGTAGGGGTAACCGGAGCTATCTACGCGATGCGCCGTGAACTCTACACCGAGATACCCGACGGAACCATCCTCGACGATGTTTTTGTCCCAATGAATGTAGCTCGTAAGGGCAAACGGGTCATCTTTCAGCCGTCAGCGATAGCGCGCGACCGACTTTTCAGCGAAAAAGGAAAAGAGTTCTCGCGCAAGGTTCGCACTCTGACAGGAAACTACCAGTTGCTGCGACTGTCGCCATGGCTACTCTCGCTGGCAAACCCTCTTCTCTTTCGCTTTATCAGCCATAAACTTCTACGACTTCTGGTCCCGCTCCTCTTAGTCCTCATGCTTGTTGCTTCAGCGATGATTAGCGGGCCGGTTTTTCGAGCAATTTTCTGGCTTCAGATACTCTTCTACGTTTTGGCCGTCCTCGGATCGCTCAGTCCATCCACCAGGAGATTAAAGCCAGTCGCAATCGCCAATACCTTTGTCATGCTCAACGCGGCCGCCGCACTTGCGTTCTACAATTTCGCCACAGGACGAAATAGAGTGTGGGTTTAGTAAACTAGTATCTGTCAACCTGCAGGGTCATATGCAGGCGTCATGGAGAGTTACACCTTGTTTGGAACAGGC
>DATDHL010000573.1:0-1862 GCA_036521575.1 Edaphobacter sp.
TCTCATCAACGACTCCGGCGCTCCCATGGAAGTCAAGTGTGGCGACGACATCGTCAAGCTGGATGCGGGCAAGCCCGTCATCGTCAAGCTGACTACAGGAACCCGCGTCGTCGCAAACAGCACCACCCCGTTACATCAGACGGGTTCGCTTATCGCAGAGGTGTCAGACTCCCTCAACGGCGCGATTCTCCACATCAAATAAAGGTTGCAACTGCACTCCCAGCCGGTCATGCTGCTTTTTCTGGCAGCAAGGCCGGCAATTTTTGGTTATTCAATTAGCCACTTAAAATGAACAAATTCCTTATGCCGACGGAAACCATCGGACAACCGTATGCGTAAAGCTCTCTTAGCCGGCTCTTTGAATCAAAGTAAGCGAAGCCAGCGCCGAAACCAGAAGGAGTTATCACCAAATGAAATCTTGCATTCTTCTCTCCGCAGCCATTGTCGCCGCTCTACCTACATCGCACATTGTTCACGCCGCGCCAACAACCATCCACGCGCCCGTCAACGCGATGTTCGCGAGAGAGAAGACGGTTAAGCTCAGCCTTCACAACGGCTCCACCTCCTCAATCGAGCTAAAGGTCGGCGACAACCTCATGACGCTCGCTGCCGGACAGGTCGTCAAAGTTGATCTCCCACTAGGCACCCGGATCATCACCAACACCACAACCTCCAGCACACAGGCGGGCACGCTGCTCACGCAAGTCTCCAAAGAATTAGGCGGAGCCGTCATCACCATTCGGTAGCAACCAAAAGACCGGTCGCACGAACCTGAGCAGCCGGCCTTTCCACAAAGACAGCCCGCAGCCTTGATATCCTCTTCTTAATGATCCGCAATCTGGCAGTCTTCTGCGCCTCCGCCAACGGAGCCAACCCCATCTACTGCGAGGCCGCCGAGCACCTCGGCCGCACCCTCGCCCAACAAAACATCGGCCTCATCTACGGCGGAGCCACCGTCGGCCTCATGCGCGCCGTCGCTGAGGTCCTGCCTCGCCCACGGAGGCCGCGTCGTCGGCGTCATCCCCGAAGTGCTCGTCGATCTCGAAGTCGCCCACCACGGCATCACCGAGCTCCATATCACCGACACCATGCACACCCGCAAAGCCCTCATGGGCCAAAAGGCCGACGCCTTCCTTATCCTGCCCGGCGGCTTCGGCACCTTCGAGGAGATGTTCGAAGTCCTCGCCTGGCAAACCCTCAAGCTCCACCAGAAGCCCATCGTCCTGCTCAACATCAACGGCTTCTTCGACAAGCTCCTCGCCTTCCTCGACCAGTGCGTCGCCGAAGGCATGCTCAAACCAAAGAACCGAGCAATCCTCCTCGTAGCCGACACCGTCGAGAACGCCCTCGCTCAACTCTCCGCAAACATCTCAGCCTAGATTATTTTTTTGTTGTCATCCGTAGGGATCTGCTTCTGTCCTTGCCCAAAAATCCGCTTCTCTACCCATTCCTTCCCTAGCGAAGACACCCGCCTTTACTTTTCTTGCTTGTCATCCCGCAGGGGATCTGCTGTTGCTCTTGCAGTTGCCCGTTCTCCTCACCCACCCAAACCATGTCATTTCGACCAAAGCTGCTCACAGTTTCATCGTGAGCAGCGTAGCGGAGAAACCCGCTTCTCTACCCACATCGCTCCTGCGCAAAAGATCTATCGAGACTTCACACACTCCCCACACTGACAAACCCGCCGCAGATACTCCCACGAATAAATCCCACTCTCATGCCCATCCGTCCACTTGAACTTCAGCGCATACTTACCCACTGGCGTCACCTCCACCGGACGCACCGGAGGCTCATACATCACCAGCAGCGTCTGCGCCTTAGGCTTGGCCACACCCACCGCGCGCCCGCTCTTATCCCGCTCC
>DATDHL010000574.1:0-3384 GCA_036521575.1 Edaphobacter sp.
TTGAGGTAGCTGCGGATCGATGTGGGAGCTGTACCCGGTGTATCGATGCTTGTCCAACGGGGGCGCTGGTGGCTCCTCGGGAGATGGATGCGACCCGATGTATCGCTTATCTGACGATTGAGAAGAAGGGGACTATTCCAGAGGAGTTGCGGGAGGGGGTGGGACGGCAGGTGTTTGGGTGCGATATCTGTCAGGATGTTTGTCCATGGAACCGGCGGGCTCCGGTAGCCGTAAAAGAGGGTATGCTGGCGCGGCCGGAGCTGGTGAATCCGGCGCTGGAGTGGCTGGCGGGAATGGATGCAGCAGAGTTTAAGCATTGGTTCAAGGGCTCTCCGATCGAACGAACGCGTAGAAAGCGGTTGCACCGGAATGTAGCGATCGCCATGGGCAACAGCGGCGATCAGCAGTTTTTGCCCCAGCTTGAGGCGTGGAGCACGGGGGAGGACCCGGTTCTGGCCGAGAGTGCCACGTGGGCTCTTGGGCAGATTCAGCATCGTGACGATATGTGACGAATCGGAAGGGTGCTCTGCTAGCATCGGATACAAGTGCGCTGAAGTTCTGTCGTCGCAAACTACTCTTCTATGTTCTCTATTGTCCCTACCAAGACTGTGGCCCCCGATGCGACCGAGCATGAGCAGACGGTCGAGCCGATCGAGCAGGTGTCGCCGGTAGTTCCTCCGGAAGGGCTTTGGGCTCAGTTAGTTGCGCTGGGACGCTATATGGCGCGGACCGAGGTGCATACGTATGCATTCAGCGTAGCGGCGAATGCGATCCTTTCACTGTTTCCGTTTATTGTGCTGTTGCTGACGTTGAGCCGCCAGGTCTTCCATTCGCGGACAATGGAGGCGGTGGTGGGCGATATGATGAAGAGTTTTCTGCCGGTGGGGCAGGACTTTGTGATGCGAAACATGCAACTGCTGGCTCATCCACAGAAGAAGACGCAGATCTTTTCGCTGGTTATGTTGCTGATCACCTCGACGGGGGTCTTTCTGCCGTTGGAGGTGGCACTGAATAACGTTTGGGGTGTCAAGGAAAACCGCAGCTACCTTCATAATCAAGCGGTCTCTTTGGGGCTGGCGTTTGCCGTGGGCGTACTGGCGATGACCTCGGTTGCGTTCACTTCGGCGCAGAAGACGGTGCTGACGTGGATCTTCTTCGGACATACGGAGAATTTCTTTTTTAGTTTTTTTGCATATTGGTTTTTGAAGATTTGTGCGGTTGTGGCAAGTATTTCACTGTTCTTCCTTATTTATTGGGTGCTGCCATATCGTAAGGTTCCGGCGCGGTCGGTTCTTCCAACGGCGATTGTGATCGGCCTGCTGTGGGACGGAGCGAAGCATTTGTACGTTTGGGCGTTGCCGTGGCTGGACTTTCAGTCAGTGTATGGACCTTTCTATATTTCGGTGGGACTGATGATGTGGGCGTTCCTGTCGGGACTGTTGTTGCTGGCGGGGGCTCACTTCTCGGCTACGCGGTATACGTTATGGTCGGCGCGCCAGGCCAAGCTGGAGGAGAGCAAAGATGCAAGAGCAGAATAAGTCGCGGGCGTGGGGCTGGCTGAAGCACCGGCCGCCTGCCGGGTTGCCTGCGGCTGCGTTCTGGCTGGCGCTTTGGTTCTGCGTGCTGCTGGCTCTGCGGTTGCTGCCAGGTGGGTGGGGGACGTTCTTCAGCGTGGTGCAGATTTTTGTTGGAGTGGCGCTGGTGATTGTTGCTATTCCTCTGCTGCTGCGGGTCGTTCGCAGACGTATGCTGTGGAGCCTACGGAACAAGCTAGTGGTGACGTATCTGCTTATTGGACTGGCTCCCGTGGTTCTATTCGTGACGCTGGTGTTGATCTCGGCTTATATTGCGGCCGGGCAGTTTGAGATTCATCTGGCGGACACACGCATCCAGGCTGAGTTGAACCAGATGAGTGGCGAAAATGGCCATCAAGCTGAGCAGGTTGCTCGATTGCTGGATGGGAAGACGGTGTCGCCCAATGGACTTCAAATTAGTGAGGCTCCTTCGGAACTCGACATACCGCGGTTGAAACTGCATCGGGACACGGTGGCTTATGTTAACGGGACTCGGCTGCCCGTGAAGATCATGGGAGGGAAGACGCCGCTTGGATTGCCTCCGTGGGCTTCGCCGCTTCGTGGGGGTGAGTTTCATGGGATGGTGCTGGATGGAAGCGACCTGTATCTTGTCGCGGTGAACCAGCAGGGCCTGGGCGATGGTCGTATGTTCAGCCTCGTGAGCAGCGTTCCCATTGATCGAGCGGTGATGGATATGATTGCCGACGGACTGGGACGGGCACACTTGTTTCCAGCGGAGAGGCTTGGCGGCGCTGAGGCTACAACGCAACAAGCAAGTGCAAAAGGGTCTTCGAGCACTGGATCGCGGAGTTCGATTGCTGGTGGGAGCGAGCCGGCGGGCGTGAATCTGGCGGACATTCGGGTGAGATTCCTTTCTACGGTTGGGGTCACGGATTGGGATACAGGCAATGCTGCTAACGTTCCGATCGAGGTGGTTTCGCGGCCTTCGCTGCTGTACAACCAACTGTTTGGAGCCTCGCTCGGCGGGATTGTGACGAGCGTGATTCGGGCTTTTCTGATCGTGCTGTGCATTGTGTTCGCGGGATTGCAGGTGCTGGCTTTGGTGATGGCGATACGGCTGAGCCGCACGATGACCACATCCGTTGCTGATCTGTATGAGGCGACGCAACGAATCGATGAGGGACGGCTCGATCATAGGATCGGCGTTACGCGGGATGATCAGTTGGCGGAGCTGAGCCGGTCGTTTAACAAGATGACGGGCTCGCTGCAGCGACTTCTGGTGGAGCAGAAGGAGAAGGAGCGACTGCAGAACGAGATCTCGATCGCGCAGGAGGTCCAGGCAAATTTATTTCCGCATCAGACGGTCGGATTGGAGACGCTCGAGTTGCATGGCGTCTGTAGGCCGGCGCGGTCGGTTAGCGGGGATTACTACGATTTTCTGGTCTTCCACGAGGCGGCACACAATGGGCACGCCAGTCCCAAGGAGACCGGGGTTGGAATTGCCTTGGGGGACATCAGCGGGAAGGGGATTTCGGCTGCGCTGTTGATGGCAACGTTGCATTCGGCGGTTCGGGCGTATCGGTTTGCCAGTGAGGAGCTGGTGTTTACCGAGTCGGCTGTGGCTGGTCTGATGGCGAGCAGGGATGAGCGCGGGCGGGATTGCGACGAGCTGTTTGAGTCGCCGGGCCGGATTCTTGCGCTGTTGAATCGGCATCTGTACCGCAGTACGCAGCCGGAGAAGTATGCGACTTTGTTTCTTGCTCACTACGATGTGGCAACGTCCATGCTGACTTACTCCAATGCGGGTCAGCTTCCACCGCTGGTGCTGGGGCGGGAGGGGTCGATTCGC
>DATDHL010000575.1:0-1668 GCA_036521575.1 Edaphobacter sp.
AATTTTCCGATTTGGTCTTTATAGGCGACGTAACCTCTTGCCTCTTAGCGCCGCATGATTGCTACGATAAACGGCCAACCATACCTGCAACCTTCGGCATCTCATCATTTGGTCGATCGATCGCACAAAGGCTGCTCTGAACGATAAAGAGCTTCAAGAGCGCCACCCAAAGCACGACAAATCGAAAATCCGGTCACTCACTTATTCAGTGAGGCGGCGGAGGTGTGTTATGTCCATTCAACGCAGTAGACCTGGGATGTTTGTGTTGCTTGCGCTGTCCGGCAGTTTGTGGGCCGCGACGTATGCGCCAGCACAGGCTCCAGACAACTCGGCTAATAACAAGCAGCACGACGTTACTGCCGATCAACAATCAAGCGCCGCATCGGATCGCGTGATTACGCAGAAGATTCGCAAAGCACTGATGGCAGATAAGTCGCTCTCAACTTACGGTCACAACGTAAAGATCATTACGGTCGATGGCGCTGTGACTCTCAAAGGCCCTGTGAAGTCTGACGAGGAGAAGCAGGAGATTGCCTCGAAGGCCGCAGAGGTTGTCGATGCAGGCAAGGTCGACAATCAGCTCACCGTGAAAGCTCAATAATCGCTCGCTCACCCAGGTAGCTTCAAAACCCCAGGAGGAAGTAAATGGAGAACAAGAATAAAGCCGTGTTCGGGATATATCCCAATACCTTAAGTGCTGAGAGTGCAGTCGATCGCCTTCTTGGAGCAGGTTTTTCGAACCCTGACGTGTCGGTGTTGATGGAGGATACCGAAAGTACACGCCAGTTCGCTCATGAGAAGTCAACCAAAGCGCCTGAGGGGACAGCCACTGGAGCAACAGCGGGCGGCGTGGTAGGAGGAACGCTTGGTCTGCTCGCCGGTCTCGGAGCGCTCGCGATTCCGGGAGTAGGTCCGCTGATCGCCGCAGGTCCCATTATGGCAACGCTGGCCGGTCTTGGAGTAGGCGGGGCAGTTGGCGGGTTGCTGGGAGCCCTTGCGGGGCTCGGCATTCCCGAGTACGAAGCCAAACGCTATGAAGGACGCGTCAAGGACGGAGGAGTGCTGTTGTCGGTCCACTGCAACACGTCGGATGAGATTCGTCTGGCGAAAGATCTGCTGAAGGCCACTGGAGCAGAGGACATCTCATCGACGGGCGAAGCGTCGGGAGATAAGAGCGCGGTTGATCGCCACGATGTTCCTGTAGCTTCGCGCTATTAGCTATGACGAAGAAGCTTGGCCCTATCCATTGCAGGTTTTGCGATGGGTGGGGCTTTCTTTTTTGTCTGGGTGAATTTGTAGCCGGCGGCCGGATGCTTATCAAGGCGATCGGATTGCTCAGTGTTGGCTCTTGAGTTCGTTTTCTTTTAGGCGAAATTTGACCAGCTTGCGAATGAGAGCCGGAGGGAGGGGCTTGTCCAATGGAAATTGAATGCTGCCTTTGGAGGTCTTGTAGGCTTTGAGGTCCTCCTGGAAGGTGGCCACGGTCGAGCCGTTCATGGGGTATAGGGCGCAATGGCGAGATGCAGCGGCGAATCCGAGGAGTGGGCCGTTGTGGTTGAGGGTAGGCATACCGTAGTTGATGGATTCTGTGGCGTTCGGAGGTGCGGCATCGCGGATGACTGCACGAACTTGTTGCAGTGTGCTGCGAGCTGGCTCGGGGACGGAGGC